>NZ_JAPFQV010000063.1:0-39622 GCF_033804685.1 Micromonospora sp. RTP1Z1 | reverse complement strand
GCACCAGGGCTCCCAGCTTCCCGCGCTGGCACCAGCACGACGACGGGCATCCACAGGAGTACCCACCCGGGTTGTGGAGCCGAGCTAACAGGCTGCGCCTCATGAGCCAAGCCTAGGCCGCAGACGGCCGAGCGTTCCAGGCTCGGTGGGTGACCGTCACCCGACGCCGCAGCAGATCAAGGCGGCCCGCAAAGCGGGCCGCGCCGGCCGGCCACAGTGACGGACACAAGACCCTGAAGACTTCGGGGCTCCGCCCCGAACCCCGGCCCTCCTCAGAGATCAGGCGCGGATCCCCTCGCCGGGCACCACAAGGGCTACCAGCCTCCCCGGACGGAGCCAAGGTCGTTCGTCCGGTAGGGCCTCCACCTTGTCCCCGTCCGGGGAGGCTGGACGGTCTGTCGACTGCCCGACGAGGAGATCCGCCGAGCCGCAACAGGTGGGAAAGCCACTCGCTTTCCCGGAACGGTGCTTGCCATCATGTCCGGGTGAATTCCCCCGTCGTCACCCTGCGCCCGATGCGTCAAGACGAGTACGAGAAGTACACGACGCGACGGGACATGGAGTACGTCCAGTCCCTCGCCGAGACCATGCCGGCCGAGGCCGCGATGGAGAAGGCGCGACAGGATCGAGCCCAGTTTCTGCCCGACGGCTTGGCGACGGAACGCCACCGCCTTCTGGTAGCGGAGAACACCACGGGCCAGGTCGTCGGCTACGCGTGGGTCGGGTTGGAGGAGCCACGAAGCAAGACGACCGATACAGCGTGGCTCTACGACATCAGCGTGGAAGAGCCCTACCGGCGATCCGGCTATGGAAGAGCGATCCTCGCGGCCGTAGAGGCGGTGGCACGGGAAGCGGGTGCGACTCGGCTTGGGCTTAACGTGTTCGGCCACAACGCGCCCGCGATCTCGCTGTACCAGACATGCGGCTACGACGTCACGGCCCAACAGATGGCGAAACGCCTGTAGTGGATAGGGCGGCCGCACCCAGGCCGCGCCGGGCCATCCACGGGCCACAACCTGGTGTCACCGGGGGTCACACCAGGCCGCGCGAGAGCGTATCGATCAGGCAGAGGACAGCACTCATAGCCGGTCTTGTGCGATTCCCACGCTGACAGTGCGGGTTCGATTCCCTGGCCGACCCCGACGACAACCCGATCGAGTGGGTGCAGCGCCCGTAGGTCGGGGCTCACCCGGGGAACGAGGCGACCGGCACGCGCTCGCGCAGCTCGGCGGCGAAGGCGGTGAGCAGCCGGCGCAGCTCGTCCCGGATGCCGTCGCGGACGAGCAGCCCGTCCGGCCCCACGGCGTCGCGGGGCACGGTCAGCCGCACACTGGCGACCTCGCTGATCTCCGCCGACACGTAGCCGAGGACGACGCGGAGGGTGGCCTGCGCCCCGTCACCCCGGCCCGGCGCCGCGACGTTCAGGATCGCCACCGGCTTGCCGTACAGCTGTCCGCCGCCGACGGTCCAGTCGAGCACGTTCTTGAAGCTGCCGGGCAGCGTGCCGGCGTACTCGGGAGTGCACAGCAGCATGCCGTCAGCCGCGTCGATCCGTTCCCGCAGCCGGGCGACGGCCGTCGGCAGCGGGACCGACTCCTGGTCGAGGTCGGGGTTGAACGCCGGCAGGTCCGCCAGCCCGTCGTACAGCTCGGTGGCGACGCCGGGCGGCGCGACGGCGGCGGCGGCCAGCAGGGCGGCGGTGTTCGTGGACGCCTGGCGGGTGCTGCCGGAGACCAGCAGGATCGACACCGGCGGGTCGACCACCGCGTACCGCACCTCGTCGCCGTCCTGGCCGGTGACGGTGAAGCCGGCGCGCTCCAGGACCCGACGGCTCGGCTGGTTGTCCTGCTCGGTGCCCGCGACGATCTGCCGGATGCCGGGCCGGGACAGCAGGTGGCGGGTGATCGCGGCGACCACCTCGGTGCCGTAGCCGCGGCCCCGGAACGGCGCGGCCAACCCGTACCCGATTTCGATGTCCCCCCGTTCGTCGGCAGCGGTGTGCACGCCGCAGTCACCGACGACCACCCCGTCGAGGGTCACCAGCCAGCCGAACGCGCGACCGGCGGCGATCCCGTGCAGGCCGTCGAGGGTGTCCGCATGTGGCCATCCGTCGCCGGGGGTGAGGCCGCTCAGATCGCCAACCCGTACCGCCTCGGCGGTGCCGGCGTCCAGCGGGACGAGGACGAGGTGGGCCGTGGCGAGCCGAGGTGCGGCGAGAGCCGAGTCAGCGGGCATGACACCCAGTTCTAGTCGCCTGATGTGACCAGGGCCAACGAATTTCCGTGCCCTGCGGCATCACACCCCCGCCAGTGGTGGCTACCTAAAGGCCTTTCCCCTGCTAGGTCCCGGTCCGTGCAGGTGGTCCGGGGTAGGCAACTTGATCTCATAATCCGTAGGTCACCCAGTCTCGGCCTACTTGTGTCCACCGCCGCGGATCACGGCCCAGCAGTGCTCGCACCAGATGTAGTCCGCCTGCTCCACCAGGTGCACCTTCTCGCCGAGTGGTAGACCCCGAAGAACCTGGAAATCAATCGGCTTCGTCAGCTGGCAGCGCAACGAGGTCACGGTGCCCGGAGAATGCGCAGTGCGGGCACGACAGGGTCCGCCCACGAGGCTTCGGTACCCGCCTTCGGCAGGCGGGGCAGGTCGACGACGTGCCCCGCTCGTCGACCAACCGGACGGTGATCCCGGCCAGGATGGCCTTGTCGGTGAGGACCTGCAGGAGCCGTCCGACCTGCCACTGCCGCAACCGCAGATTGTGCCGCCGCCCCGCCGGCACATTCAGCACATCGCGGGGGTCACCGACGTGCAGCACACCCACCCGCTGCCCCACCGCCCAGAACACGACGCTGCGCGCGGCCTCGTGCTGGGCCTGACGGGGCCGGAGGGAACGCCGCCCGCCGAGCACAACCGCCGTCTGGGCAGCCTCGGCGGGAACGGCGCTGTCCATCGTCGCTCAGGCCCGACCCACCTGGACCTTCGCCGACGTCGCCGCTGACGCCGCTGCGGGGCGTTGCGGTACCACCACGAGTCCGTAGTTGTAGTTGGCCATCAGCAGATCCTTCAGGCCGTCGTTGTTGATGTCGGCGACCGCGAGCCCGCGTGGGGTGAAGGAGCTGGCGGGCGGCAGCTGGGAGACGCGGAACTCGTTGCCCAGCCAGCCGTCCGGCCGCTGCAGCAGGACGCTCGCCGAGCTCCAGCCGCCGTGGGTGATGGCGACGTCGTCACGACCGTCGTTGTTTACGTCGGCGACGGCGATCGCGTCCGGCACCTCGTAGACCGGGTAGCGGATCCACCGTCCGAGCACGCCTCCGCTGTCGTGGGTGAGCACCTGCACCTGGGCGTTTGGCGCGTTGCCGGACACGGTGACGACGACGTCCTTCCTGCCGTCCCCGGTCACGTCGCCAACGGCCATGGAACTGACCACGCGCAGGTATCCGGCGGGAGCCTGGTACCCCACCGGGTCGGCGAACGATCGAGGGGCCGTCTGGGTGCTGATCTGGATCAGCTGTCCGAGCTGCACCACCAGGTCCGGCAGGCCATCCCCGGTCATGTTGACCACGTCCAGCACGAAGCCGCGGTGCGGCGAGACGAGAGCCGCGGGCGCGAAGCCACCGTTGTCGTCGCCGTACCGTACGAGGACGCCGTTGTCGCTCACCGCGACGATGTCCGTCCGGCCGTCACCGTCCAGGTCGCGGAGCTTGAGGTCGATGAGGTCATCGGCGAACGACAGGTGCTCGGCCGTCGAGAGCCCCGATCCGGTACGGCGGAATACGTCGATCCCGTCGCCCGTGGCGACGACCAGTTCGTTGGCGCCGTCGCCGTCCAAGTCACCGATGACTGGGTACATGCTGCCGCCGGTGGGCGTCGACATCGCCACCTGCTGCTTCAGCACGAGCTGGTTCTCCGCCTCTTGAACGAACAGGAAGGCGGAATGGTCGTGGGCGTCGTCGGAGTACTCGGTCGTCGTGACCACCACGTCGGAGAGTCCATCGCCGGTCAGGTCGCCGGCGGCGACGGCTTCCTCCCGGGAGCCGAGCTTCAGCGACGAGGGGCCGTTGAAGACCACCGAGCCGTACGGCTGGGTAACCACGGGCACGGCGTCGCCGGACGCGCTCGCCCCGGCCGGTTGCCAGTCGGACCCCTGGAACTGCGCGTAGACCGAGGTCGGAGTCCATCCGCTGCCGTTGACCATGGCGATCGCCGTGCCGTCGGTGCCGTCGACGTTGGCGAACGCGACCGCGCCGGCCGCAGACATGAACGCCACCTCACCGCTGGGAATCCGACCGTCCGCGTACCGCACGTTCGCGATGAGCAGGATCCGCTGTCCCTGCTCCACCGAGCCCGGTGACACCGTGACCGTCGTCGTCGTGGAAGGGCCGGTGTAGACCCGTACGGCGTCGGACGTGGCCGTGGCGCCGCCGGCGGCGACCGCCCGGATCCAGTAGACGTAGCGGGTGGCGACCGTGAGGCCGGTGTCCACGTACTCGGTCGACGTCGTGGTGCCGACTACCGTCTCCACCGGTGCCGCGTTGCTCAGCCGGACGATCTCATATCGCGCGGTGCCGGACACGGCCTTCCAACGCAGGGTCATGCTCGTCTCCGCCGCGGTCGCGCGCACGTTGACGGGCTTCGGGAGGGAGGTCTGCACCGACGCCTCGGTCGAGTCGCCCGACGCCCGCTTGCCGGACCGGGACCGCACGACGTAGTAGTACGCCTTTTCCGGCGCGACGGTGTCGTCGACGTAAGACGTCCCGGTGGCCGTTCCCACCAGCGTGTACGGGCCACCCGAGACGGTCCCGCGCCGTACCTCGTAGCTGCTGGCGCCTGCCACGGCCTGCCAACTCACCTCGACCCGGGTCGCGGAAACCGCCTTCGCGCTGACCGAGGCCGGTGGCGTCAAGGCCGCCGCGAACGCTGGTGTGGTGGACGCCACCATCGCGAGCAGGGCTATCAGCAAGACCATCACGCCACGGCCTAGCCTTCGCTTTTGCGACAACATGCACATCTCCATATCCCGGGGATTCCGTCGTACACAACAGCGCCAGCGCACGCAAGAACGTCACTGCCGATCGCGCGGCGCCGTCATTGGCCTAAGTCCCACCTAACGCTTGACGTTCCCGTCCCAGCCACGAGAAGGCATTCGTCACGGCCTCCTTGTCAGTCCCAAGAATGTCGAGGCTCACGCGGATCAGCGCGTAAAGCGCGTCGACCCATGACTTGGCAAGTTCTACGTTTCCTCCCGCCGGAAGGGACAGGCTGGGAATGAGATGTCCGTGATGAAGAACGTTCAGGCATCGCTCCATGCACGATTCTGAGACATTCGGCGGGCCTGCTGTCGCCCACCGCCCCCGCAGATCCCGCCGCGACACCCGTAGTGCCGACGCCTCGCCTCACCCAGCCCATCCTCGACGGATCCGTCCCGGCTCATTCTTGACGGTCGGCCCAGCTCTTGGTGCCGGGCTGCTCGTTGCTTGAAGGGCTGTAGGCGTGACGCGAGACGATCACGGCGTGGCTGCGCGTATCCCACCAGTGGGGCAGGGCGGTGGGCTGCCAGGCCGGGTCAGGCTGGAAGTCGCACCAGGCGCCGTCGAACGGGAACATGCCGTGCTCGGCGAGGGCGCTGAGTCGTTCGCCCTCCGCGCGGATCTGTGCGGCACCATCGGCGTCCCAGAACAGGGGGCCGCCGGTCTGTGCGGCGAATTCGCCTTCGTCCTTCCACGACCAGCTCCGGTCCGCGGCGATGAGCACGTCGAGGGCATGGTCTTGAAAGTCGACCCCACCCGGCCAGCGGTGCATCGGCGCTTCCAAGTTGACGTACCAGCCGGCGAAGGTCCCACTTGCCTCCCATGATCACCAAATCGAGTGGGCAGCGCCGGGCGGCATGAGCATGAGGGTTCGGTACGGCTGCCAGACGGCCGGACCGAGCAGGGTGGGCATGGTCAGTTCATCGAGGATCGGTAGGGCGCGGGTCGGATTGCCGTCAAGCGCGGTCCGTTGACGGCTTGAGCCTCGCGTGGACGCGGCTCGTGACGGTTACCGACGGCGCGATCGGGCCGCTTGCCGGGTGAGGTAGTCCCACTCGGCGGTGCTTCGCGCCCGGACCGCCGCGCGGGTGTAGTGCTCGGCCGCGACGTCGAGGTGCCCCGCCTTCTCGTGCAGGCGGGCACGTACCGCGTCGAGCCGGTGATGGTCGCCGAGCCGCGCCGCGAGCTCCTCGACGGCGCTCAGCCCGGCGCGTGGGCCGTCGACCTCGCCGACCGCGACCGCGCGGCTGAGCGCGGCAACCGGATTGTCGGTGAGTTCGAGGAGTTCGTCGTACCAGGCGAGAATCTGCGGCCAGTCGGTTTCCTCGGCGGTGCGAGCGTCGTCGTGCAGCGCGGCGATGGCCGCCTGGATCTGGTACTCGCCGCGCCGTTCGCGGGCCAGAGCCGCCTGCAGGATACGCACGCCTTCGGCGATCTCGGCCTGGTTCCACCGTGTGCGATCCTGCTTGTCGAGGGGGATGAGGGTGCCGTGCTCGTCGGTACGAGCGGCGCGGCGTGCGTGGTGCAGCAGCATCAGCGCGAGCAGCCCGGCGACCTCGGGCTCGTCGCACGCGAGCGCAAGTTGGCGGGTGAGGCGGATGGCTTCGGCGGACAGGTCGACCCGGCCGGAATAGCCCTCGTTGAAGATCAGGTACAGCACGCGCAGCACGATCGCGACGTCGCTGGGCTGCGCGAACGGCTGGCCCCTGACCGTCCGTTTCGCGCGGCTGATGCGCTGCGCCATCGTCGCCTCCGGAACCAGGAACGCCTCGGCGATCTCTCTGGTCGTCAGCCCGCCGACGGCGCGCAGTGTGAGCGCGATCGCCGAGGTCGGGCTCAGTGCCGGGTGGCAGCACAGGAACAGCAGCAGCAGCGTCTCGTCGGCCTGCGCGGCCGGTCCCGGCTCGGGCTCGTGGCTCAGGGCGTCCTCGCGCCGTCGCCGCGCCGCCTCCGAGCGCCGAGCGTCGATCAGCTTGCGGCCCGCGACGGTGAGCAGCCAGCCCTTCGGGTCGTTGGGAGGCGCGTCGCCCCGGGACCGATGCGCCTCCAACAGCGCGTCCTGTACCGCATCCTCGACCGCCGCGAAGTCGTTGCCGCGGCGGACGAGGATGCCGAGCACCTGCGGCGCCAGGACGCGGACGACGTCCTCGTTCATTCCGCCATGGGCGCGACGTCGCCCATCACCGGCCGTACCTCGATCCACTCGTACACCGGCTGTCCGCCCTTGCCCGGCGCGGACGAGACGTAGGCCGCGATCTCATGCGCTCGCGCTTCGGACTCGACGTCGATCATGAACCAGCCGGCGGCGAGTTCCTTGGTCTCGGGAAACGGGCCGTCCGTCACCGGTGCCGTGTCCGGCCCGCCGTAGCGGACGTACGTCCCCTCCGGGCTCAGAGCCTGTGCGTCGACGAACTCGCCCCGCTTGCGCAGCAGCTCCCACACGTGGCGCTGGAATGCCATGTGCGCGGTGATCTCGTCCTCGGTCCACTCGCTCATCGGCACCAGGTTCGGGTGGTGCTCCGGGCCACCCGTGTAGTGCTTGAGCAGCAGGTACTTCGGCATCGTCACTCCTCGTATTCCGTGGCCATCATGTCGCCGTCATACCGAGGACGGAACCAGCCACGGCTTCTCGACATCCCGAACGTCGCAGCGGGTACAACGGAAAGCCCCCGTCCGCACCAAGCCTGCCTGCACCGCTGACCATCGACGGGTCAGTCACCCGCCGCAGCGTAGGTCGCGATGATCGCGCCCGTGCTGGTCACCTGGCTGTCGGCCAGCCGCAGCGGACGGTGTACGCCGTCGTCGCGGAAAAGGCGCTTGCCGCCGCCCACCACCACCGGGTCGATCATCAGCCGGAGTTCGTCCACCAGGCCCAGGACCAACAGCGTCTGTACGAGCCCCGGGCTGCCGATGATATGCACGTCCTTTCCCTTTTCCGCCTTCAGTGCGCGCACGGCCGTACCGATGTCGCCTCGCAGCAGCGTCGAGTTCTGCCAGCCGAGCGGCTCGTCGAGGGTCGTCGAGGCGACGTACTTCGGCAACGCGTTCAGGGGCTGGGCGAGCACCTGCTGCTCCTCCGGCGCGCTCGGCCAGTGGGCGGCGAAGATCTCGTACGTGCCGCGCCCCAGCAGGTAGCCGCCCGCGCCGCGCACGTTCTCGATCACCCAGTTCATCGACAGGTCGTCGAAGTAGCGGGCATGCCAGCCACCGTGCCCGAAGCCACCGGCCATATCCTCGTCGGCATAGCTGGGAGCCTGGACCACCCCGTCCAGCGTCATCCACTCGTTCGCGATCACCTTCCGCATCCCGGCCTCCTACCGGTCGTTGTCCGCGGCTTCACGTGCACGCCGCAGAACGGCTCTCACCGGCTGGGACGGAGCCAGGCGGCCGTCTTCGACATGTAACCGCTCCGGTCGAACTGAGGATTTGGGCGGCGGAGGCATCATCGAATCGTGGCGTTGGGGGTGGAGTCCGTCGCTGACTGGTCCGGCGTCGAGTGCACTCAATAGGTAGCCGCGATCAGGGCGGTAGCGAGCGGCTGTGGCACTGATTGCTGAGATCCGTGCCGCTGCAGTGGTCACACGCCTGTGGGGTAGAGCTTGACGTGCCCGGTCACCACGACAACGGTCGTGCCGGGCGGGACGTCGTTGGAGCCGTCGTCCGCTCGGCTACTTGCGGGGTCTCTTCTTACCGAGGGCTCCTGCCCGTCAGTCGATCGGTGTCACGGCCGTGCATCGAGGAATCGCGTGATTGCAGCCGCGACGGCTTGGTGGTCTTCGAGCATCGGTAGGTGCCCCGTATTCAGGTCGTTCTGCCAGGCTGCGCCGAGTCGCTGGGCGCATCGTTGTTGCAGCGCCATCGGCAGCTGATGGTCGTCGGTGGTGCGCAGGTAACCGCGCCACCCGCTCCACGACCGGTGAGCGGTCCGGTCTCGGTAGAGGGCGGGTGACTCGGGGGTGAAGTCGGCGATGATGCGGTCGGCGACCTCCTCGTCCAGACCATGGGCGAGGCCGCGTCTGATCGCTGAGTCCGGCGGCCGGGTCCCGGCGAATCGCATCGCGGCACTGAGCACCCACCGGTTCGGCGCCGGCATCGCCGAGATGAACGATCCTCCCGGCTGCGGGATCACGGCACTGATCGCCAGGAACGCGCTGACGCGTTCGGGCACGAGCCGGGCGACTTCGGCGCCGATCACACCACCGGCCGAGTGCGCGACGATCGCGTACCCACCCGGCGGTGCGGAGTCGATGACCGCCTGGGCGTAGTCGCGCAACCGGGCTCGGCCGCCCTGCGGTCGGGAAGCGACACAGGTCTGCTGCCCTTCGCCGAGGTCGCGGCGGACGTCATCCCAGATCCAGGCGGGAAGCCCGGCGCCACTGAGGAACATGATCGGATCGCGTGAAGTGCTCATGACACCATCGTCACCCCCGGCGATGTCACCGGTATGTCACTATTTATTGGATGAACCGCACCGACCGTCTCTACGCCTTGCGTGAGGAACTGCGGCGCGCGGGGCCCGCCGGGCGCTCGGCGGAACGACTCGCCGAGGTCTTCGAGGTCAGCATCCGCACGATCAAACGAGACATTTCGACTCTGCAACACGGCGGCTTCCCGGTCTGGGCTCGACCCGGACCCGGTGGTGGCTACGTCGTTGACGCCGCCGCGACCCTCCCGCCGGTGAACTTCACCGACGCCGAGGTCTCCGGCCTCGCCGCCGCCGTGGCCGCCCACCGCGGACAGCCCTTCGACAGCCACGCCCGCGCCGCCCTCGTCAAGGTGCTCAGCGTGATGGACACCCGCGCACGAGGAAACGCCACCGCGTTGAACGGTCGTGTCTGGATCGACCACACCGACACACCCGGCGATGCCCGGACTCGACACGCGATCGAGCAAGCACTCCACGCACAACGCGTCCTCGTCGTGGACTACCGCGACCGGCATGGCACGCCCACCACCCGGCAACTCGATCCCGTGCTCCTGGCCCGCACCCAAGGACACTGGTACCTCGTCGGGCACTGCCACACTCGTCAAGCGATCCGCTGGCTCCGCCTCGACCGCGTCAGCGCCGCACACCTGACAACCCAGCCCGCCACTCGTATCCCCATCGAAGCCGTTGGCACACCGCCCACCACCGCCGAAGCCATCGCCGAACTGTGACGCCACCCGCCATCGCCGCCCAGTCCGCTACCACGGTCGACCGACACCAGACCCTCGGCAAGCCCTGGACCGTCCGACGCTGCACTGGCAGACATCCCGGCCGCCGAGCCGCGGGGAGCACGAACGCACCTGATAGCAACTCGGTGTAACAGCGGCAGCCCATCCCGCGGGAACCCGTCACGCGTCAAGTGGAGCCCGACACGGCCGGCTGCCGCTCGTTCGCGGCCCTGCGTCCCGACCGCACTTCGCGTAGTCGGTGCTGCGCCATGCCGAACTGCCGCCGCGAGAATGGGCATCACGGCCAAGATCAGGTATCCGGATCTGCCGCCGAGCGCGCGCTACGAAGCGTCACGGCAAGCGGATCGAGCCGACGTCCGGTCGTAGCCGATGAGCGGGCGTCTGCCAACATCAGTGGTCCACAGCTCCCGCCAGGACGTCGGGGCTGACGCCCAGAGCCGAGCAACTTCCTGGAAGACGAGGAGAGCGCGTGCAAGTCGGACTGAACAGGCTGGTCCAAGCGGAACTTGCGAGGCACGTCCCGGAGTGCCGGGCGTTCTATGCCGCGCGAGGGGAGCGGCGAGGCCCCTCGTCCCTCGAGGACCTGCGGGAAGCGCGTGCCGAGCACGTCCCTGCTCCGCTCCCCGGAGGGGTGACCGTTGAGCAGGTCGTGGATGCATCCCGGCGGAAGATCCCATTGCGGATCTTCATGCCGAAGAACACAAAGGTGCAAGGCGTGTACTTCGACATCCCCGGTGGGGGCTTCTACCTCGGGTCGACGGCGGGCGCGGACACACGCAACTTGGCGCTCGCCGAGTCGCTCGGGATAGCCGTGGTCAGCGTCGACTACAGGCTCGCGCCCGAGAACCCCTGGCCAGCCGCGCCAGATGACTGCGAGGCCGCCGCGCTCTGGATTATCGACCAAGCCGAGGTCCGATTCGGCACCACCAATCTGGCGATCGGCGGTAGCTCGGCCGGAGCCACGCTCGCCATGACTACGCTGCTCCGGCTTCGGGACAAAGGCCACGCAGGCTCTTTCGCTGGCGCCGCCTTGCAGTTTGGAACCTATGACCTGAGCGGCCAGACCGCTGCGGGCCGACTGATCGCTGACGAGTACTTCCTAAAGGCCTACGTCGGCCACGTGGCTGATCGCACGGTTCCCGACGTATCGCCCATCTTTGGCGACCTGCGTGACCTACCGCCGACACTCCTGATCGTCGGAGCGTTGGACGTCCTACTCGAGGACAACCTGGTCATGGCGGCCCGGCTTTCCGCAGCAGGAGGTGAGGTCGATCTCCGAATCTACCCAGAGTCGCCCCATGGCTTCACCGGTCACCCGACCAGCATGGCGAGAGCCGCACTGAACGATCGGGAGTCCTGGCTCGCCAAGCGCTTCACCGCACGCGCCACGTCCCGATGACCCTTGATCAGGAGCCCGCCGCCGGTGCGTGCCAAGGGCGAGCCGTGCAGAGCCCAACAGCCAGGGAGCCTGGATTCCGCATGGAGCCGACGACATCCAGGTGTGCGTTTGCAGTGGCCACCTCTCGTCCGCGCCAGCGCTGATCTGCCGCGGATCGAGCGCGTGGGCGGCCGGTGCGCCCTTCACCGCCCGTAGCCGAGCCTCGCTGGCGCGGACGTTCTGCTTTGCCGAAGTGCGGACGTTCGCGCTCCTGCGCAAGGAGCGGAGGCACATTGATCAGCCGGAACGGGAGAACTGGGAGATCTGGGCGACAGCAGTGAAGCCCAGCCGCCGGTAGAGGGGGATGCCTGGCCCGCTGGCGTCGAGGCTGGCCCGTGTCGCTCCCGACTTCACCGCGGAGCGCAGCGCGGCCGCTGTCATCGACAGCCCCACGCCGCTGCGGCGCCAGCCGGGATCGGTGTTGACGAAGAACACGTACGCGTCCGAAAAGAAGGTCCGCGATCCGCTCGTGCCGCCCACCACGCCGTCGTCGTCGACCGCCGCGAAGAGCCGGGGCCCCTCCGGCAGCGACCTCAGGTACGTGACGAGTGCCGCGGTCGACACCACACCCGCTGGCATCGCCCGTCCGGCGGCCGCAACTGCATCCGTCAACGACACCCCGTCCGGTGGATCCTCAGGGACGCGGCACACCGGGCGCAGAGTCAGGCCATTAGGCAGCAAGGGCTCCGGCACGGTACGAAGGTCGCGGCACACCATCGCCGTGACCGCCTTCGGCGTCCACGTCCGGTCCCGGCGGATAAGCTCGGCGCACCGCCCGGCCGCCTCGTGGACCCTGACCGTGCCGGCCGAGGCGAGCGGCAGCACGGCCGAGAGCACGTCGAAGGCTCGGTCATCCAGGACCAAGAGCTGAGTGGGTGACTCCCCGTCGACCGGAACCAGTCCTTGGATGCCGAACCCGTCCACGCGCCGTGTTCCGGGGCCCTCAGCGGCGGCACACCGCGCATCGAACGCTGCGGCGTAGGCGTCAGGCGCTTGATCCGGCACCCGACGCAGCCTAGCTCCCGGCCGACACGATGTTCGTAGGTGTCACGACGAACGCTCGCGGTTCACGCGTGAAGGCAACACGCCGACCCCTAGTCGGCCCTCGCAGCCGCTGGCGGCCATGTGAGGGTCTCGTCTCCCCGTCCGCGAACGTGCGGGTTTCCGCCGCGACGGCGCGCAGCCCGTTTACCGGATTTGCCGCAAGGAGGGCGCTGGCCCTGACTGTGACCGGCGATCGGATGGACTCGCGCGGATGTCGACCATGTGCTCGATTGGGCGAAAGACCTACGGCGATGAGCCGATCAGGCTCCATGATCAGGTGCACTGATCTGCCGCGGATAATGGGCGTCTAACGAAACGCTCCATCGCCGTCCGTCCGCACCTCTCAGCTGCCGCGGTCCCGGCTGCACGTTTGGGGCCAGGGCGAGAGGCCGCGACGTAGCGAGTCGGTTCGGAACATTCGCGACGCCGATGGGTCACGACGCGCGAAGAGGCTGCCCGGTAGGCCTCAAGCACGCCGGCGCCACCAGGGCTTTTCGGGTGGCGCCTGCGGATCGTGGATCGTGCGGCGTTCGAAGACCTCGTCCAATGGACGGAGCCGCTCCAGCAGTTCGCGGCGTGCCCGCGGGCCGAGCGCCGCCAGCGCTTTGGCCAACACATCGCGGTGCTCCAGCGGGTCGCAACAGGGACACCCGGCCTGCGAGGCGTCCTGCAAGAGGCGTGCGACCGGCCGGTGGACCGCTCGCTTCCAATCCGCCAGAGCACGGGCCACGGCGCCAGGCGACAGGGACAAATGCTCGTACCGCGAAATCTGTCTGGCGGCTGCGATGGGGAGCCCGTCTATCGGGTACCTTAACGTGGCGATTAGCCCGACGTGGACGTGCAGCGCGCACCGCCGCAGGCGGCCTACGCGCCATAGTCCTTTCTGATCATCATCATGCGGAAGATGTTCGCACGAGACCACGCCGTCCTCCAACGGATTCGCATCCTCATTTGCCGCCAGTCGCGCGCGGTCGACCACCAGCTCTGCCGATGCCCGACTTTGCCGAGATGAGTGCATTTGGACAAGGCCCGACGACATGGCTCCACGTCGTAGAGATCCACGTGCCGCTCGGCGTCGAGCCAGAGAATTTCTCAGTCCCGTCGCATCGTTGTAGAGCGCCTCGGCGAGCTCTCCACCCCCAGCGTGGCCCGCAGCCGCACCGGCACGGCCAGCGCGATCTTCCCGAGTGGGTGGCCGTCAGCCGCGACACACCGTATTACGTTGCCCCCGCAAAACCGGCCAGAATGGTCGCATTGGACAAACGATCAGCCGCGCGATTCGGTCGACGGGCCTGGCACGTACTCGAGCACGACCGCCCTCAGGTAGCGCGGGGTGGTGGGGAGATCGGCCGCTCCCACCGCGAACATCAGCGGGCTGCCCGGGGTCCCGGCAATCCCGTGCAGGCTCATGCCGACCGCGTCCGGCGGCTGCGGCGCGGGCATGCCGACCCACGCGCCCGTGCTGTACGCGGCGAGCGCCGCGCTCGGCGCCGGGGAGTTCTCGATCAGCCACGGCAGTCCGGCCGGGTCGGTCGCCACGTCGGGCAGCGCGCTACCCGGCGCGTCCCGGAGCACCTCGAAGGATCCACCGCCGCCGCGCACGGCCAACCCATCGTCGCCGACCGCCCACAGCTCGCCGGACGAGCGACCCGCGAGCGCTTCGAACGAGGACTCCTGTTCGTTGATGCCCACCTGGACCGTACGCCAGCCTGAGCCGTTCCAGTGAAAGAGCAGCGGGCCCTTGAACCCCTCCCACGCGCCGTTGCCGGCGGCCCAGACGTCATCCGAGCGAAAGGCCTTGATCGCGGTGAAGGTGCAGAAGTTCGGCATGCCACCGAAGGACGTGCCGCCGGTGCGGCATTCGGCGGGCGACTGGTGCGACCGCCAGGACCGGCCGTCCCACTGCTTGATGATCGCCTCGCTTTGGTGATTGCCCACCACCCAGGCGTGTCCACCCACGACGGTGAGTCCGGTGATCAGCACGTAGCTCCTGCTGTTGCCCCGCGCGAAGGGCACCTCGCGCCAGGCGGTCCCGTCGTAGTGCAGGACGTGCGTCACCTGGTCCTCCGGGACGGCGGCGGCCGTGCTGCCAACCGCCCAGACGTTCGAGGGCGAGTCGGCCGCGACGAGGTCGAACCGACCGTGCCACGCGATCGCCGGCAGCGCCGCGCGTGCCCAGCGCGTCCCGTCCCGCTGGAGGATCAACGGGGTGCCGGTGTCGTTCGGCTGTTCGGGCGAGTAGGCCTCGCTGCCGACGGCCCACGCGTGCGTGGCGTCCACCGACACGACGTCCCACAGCACGCTGGTCGGCCCGGCCAGCTCCGGCAGCGTGGCCAGGCGCCAGGCCGGTGCCAGCGCGTTGGTAACGACGGCTTCGGGCGACCCACTGGCGGCGGTCGCGGAGGGTCCCGAGGGTGATGCCGAGGTGCTCGTGCCGGCACGTTCGCCGGTGCACCCCGACGCCAGCAGGACAGCGGCCAGCGTCACGGCAATCTTGCGCATGGCACCGATGATCGCAGGGCGGCGCCACCCCAGGGTTCCCGTTGATCAACGCGCTATACGGGCGTGGATCACGGCGAAGGCGTTCAGGTGCCAACGCGGGACGCGAAAGGGCCCAGACCACCGTCAGGGCGTCGTGCACGAAGACGTGCCGCATCGGGGCCAGCAGGGACGGGAAGTGGTTGCGGTGGTCCAGCGGGGTGGCGATGCGGTACAGGTCGGCGATCCCCGGCCTGCGGGCCGCCCGGCCGGACGTGATCGCCTTGCCCTGCGCGGTACGCGAGGCCCAGGTCGGCCAGCCGGAGTCGAGGGTCAGCCCTGAAGCAGTGGCGTGTGCCGGCGAGGGGATCCGCTATTCGGCCCGCCGTTTCGCCACCCGATCCTCAATTTGAACAGCACACTGAGCCTCACGGAGGCGACGACCTGCACTACGTCAGACAACGCGACCGGCGGGCGCCCGACCCGGAGGTGGGCAGGTGGCCGACAGACTCTGGATCGAACGGAGTGAGCGATGGCGCGGAGCGTGAGGGTCGAGGCTTAGACGCGTGTCGATCAGCAGGTGAGGACCTTCCTCTCGCTGTTCTTCGACCTGGCCTACATTTACGCGCTTATTCGACTGTCGGCCACGTTGCTGGAGCACCTGACCTGGCTGGGCGCGCTCCAGACACTGATTCTGATGCTGGGCATGTGGTGGATCTGGGCCTTCACCGCGTGGGCCACCGACAAGTACGACCCGAAGCTGCCGAAAGTCCTGGCTCTGGTCATCGTGACCATGTTCGCCAGCCTGATCATGTCCACCGCACTCCCGGCCGCCTTCACGACTCATGGCCTGCTGTTCGCGATCGGATACGTCACCTTGCAGGTCGGACGGACCTTCTACGTCCTACTCGCGTTGCCCGGCGGCGGGTTGAGACGCCACGCGGCACGAGTGCTGTTCTGGTTCGCCGTCTCCGCTGTGTTGTGGATCGCCGGAGGAGCCGTCCATGGCACGAGCCGAACCGGACTATGGGCCCTCGCAGTCGCGCTGGACTACGGCGTGGCCAGGCTCAACTACCCCACCCAGGCCTCGGCACCCTCATCGCCCCCTGGGCCATCCGGGTAGCCCGCGTGCACCGTCGAGCGACGCCGTCAGATCAGCACCCCAGCGGGGTCCGCTCTCTGAAGTAGGCCGGCAGAGAGCGAGGCCGACGGGCCATTCACGGGCCACGATGCGATGCCGCGCGGCTTAAACGCACCCCTGGCCCTCACCGGAGTCCTAGCAACTCGCGGTCTCTTCGTCAGCCTTCTCATCGTTCAACCACTGCCGGTCGGACCATGCGCGCCAGAGCTCGTGCTGCCGCAGCACCGAACTCAAGCCGAGCAGAGCGATGGAGACGATAAAGCAGGCGAAAGCCACCAGGGCGAGGATCAGGGAGCGATCCCCGTCGGTGGTAAGCAGCAGTATCAGCCCTGCAGCGCCGGAGGCGACCATCAGCGCAGCCAAGCCGCGATTCTCCGGTGGCTCCGTTTCCATGGCCGGGCTCCCCTCACTCTCGTCGGGTCGGCTCATACTGTCGGGCACTGCCGAGCTTGGCAAGATTCAGTACCGACTAGATACAGATCGGCAGCCGACCGAGCACGGCACTGCCTGACCAGCCATCAATGGTTGTCC
Source organism: Micromonospora sp. RTP1Z1 (assembly GCF_033804685.1). Classification (NCBI taxonomy): domain Bacteria; kingdom Bacillati; phylum Actinomycetota; class Actinomycetes; order Micromonosporales; family Micromonosporaceae; genus Micromonospora; species Micromonospora sp. RTP1Z1. The sequence continues at coordinate 22,788 of NZ_JAPFQV010000063.1, read as the reverse complement.
TCTTACTCCACCGGCCGTCATGGGACGTCCATGGGCCCGTAGCCGTGGCGCGCAGTGGTCATGAGCGGGCACGAGGGGCACTTAGGTCCGCCGCCGGCCGCAGGCGTTCAGGCATCACGGCCAGTTGAGCGCGCTCTTCCACACTGGCGCTGCGCGCACGTGGCGTTCCCGCAGTACGGTTCGATTCCGTCAGGCGGCTCCATCGAAAGGCCCAGGTCACCGGCTTCATCGCCGATCATGACCTGGGCCTTCTCGATGCCGTCGCGGAGCAGAGCAGCCACGCGAGCAGCCAAAGCCTCATTCACTCCACCACAGGGCCCGCTCCAGCAGCGACGCTGCTTCCCGCGCGGTACCGTCCGCCGCTGGGCGGTGTTCAGCGGGCGGCGAGGAAGTCGAGCACGCGCTGGATGAGCAGCTTGGTGGCGTCGGCGTCGTAGGACGGCAGGCTGGAGTCGGCGAACAGGTGCCGATCACCGGGGTAGACGAACAGTTCCGCATCCTCGGCCGACTCGACGAGCGCGCGGGCGGCGTCGATGTCACCCTCGCCGGCGAATATCGGATCTGCGTCCATGCCGTGGATCTGCACCGGCACGCCCGCCGGCCAGGCGGTCCCGAACTCCGAGACGGGCAGGCAGGACTCGAACAGCAGCGCCCCGCGCGCGCCGGCTCGGGTCTGCGCGAGCTTCTGCGCCGGCATCACGCCGAGCGAGAAGCCCGCGTGGACGAGTTCGTTGGGCAGCCCGTCCGCCGCACCCACGCCCCGATCGAGCAGGTTGTCGAAGCCCACCTCCCGGGCGTACGCGAGGCCGTCGTCGAGCGTCGCGAAGGTGTGGCCGTCGTACAGGTCCGGCGTGTGCACGGTGTGCCCGGCTCGGCGGATTTCGTCGGCGAAGGCAAGGAACCCCGTCGTCTGACCCTGCGCGTGATGGAACAACAACACCTCAGCCATGTGGACTCCCCGGTCTCGGATGGGATCTTGCCGCGAACACTCCAAAACTTTAGACTGTTCGACAAATGTCGAGCAATACCCGAATCCCGGACTACGACCTGCCCGACACCGTCGAGGTGTCCACACCCGCGCAGTTGCGCGCGATCGCCGACCCGCTGCGGGCCACGATCCTCGACCTGGTGCTCGAGCGGGCCGCCACCGTGGCCGAACTGTCCACGGCCGTCGGCCGTCCAAAAAGCACGGTCGCCCACCACGTCAACGTGCTACTCGAGGCCGGGATGCTCCGCGTCGTCCGCACCCGGCGGGTGCGCGCCATCGACGAGCGGTACTACGGACGCACCGGCCGCACCATCCACGTGGGCGTGGTCCGGCGCCCGGGCGACACGACGACGCCCGTGTGCATCAACGGCCTGTCCGTCGCGGCGGCCGAGTCGGTGCCGGCCCACGAGGCGGACACGCTCTACTCGACGATGCGCCACGCCCGCATCCCCAGGGAGAGCGCGGCGCAGTTCTGGCGGCGCGTCGAGGCGCTCATCCGGGAGTTCACCGAACTGCCGCGCTCCGGCGACACGGTCTACGGCTTCGCCGCCGGCCTCTACCCGACCGACCACCCTGTCCTGCCCGACCCGGACCACGTGCCCGCCGAGGATTCGAGGTGAGCACGCCCGCCGTGACCCGGGTTTGCACCGGAACGAGCGGGGCAGTTCCTACCGCCGCGCCGTCTGTCACCCGGCGACTTTGTGCCTCCGCATCGGCGAGTCGTTCAATGGTGGGGCGTCCGGGTCCTCGCCGAATGCCTGGCGCAGGTGCAGTGCCGCCTCCTGTTGGGCGTGCTCGGCCTTGTCGAGCACCCCGGCAAGGCGGAAGAAGTCGTGCATGACCCGGCGGTAGCGGGTTGACATGGCCGCCACGCCCGCGGCCTGCAGGTCCTTCAGGCTGGCGGCAGAGCGGCGGGCCCGAGGCCGTCCCGCCCGTCGGCCCGGCGCTCACCGGCCCGGGCGCAGCCGTTCGGCCAGGAAGTCCTCCCAGGTCCGGGCGCCCACGGTGGCGCCGTCGAGGGTCAGGTTCGCGCCGGCCCGGTACGCCCGGCCGGCCTTCCCCGGCATCCGTACCGGCATCATCAGGCGGCGCTTGCCGCGTGCCCGCAGGTAGCCGCGGGCCAGCTCGGCTATCCCGTACACCCGGGGTCCGGCCAGGTCGGGCACCAGGCCGGCGGGCTTGTCGAGGGTCAGTTCCACGAGCCGGGCCGCCACGTCCCGAGCGTCGACCGGCTGGAGCCGGAGGCCGCCGGGGACCGGCATCACCGGCAGCTTCGCCATCTGCTGCGCCATGGTGAGGACCAGGTCGTGGAACTGGGCGGCCCGTAGCGTCGTCCAGGGCAGGCCGGAGTCGGCGATCGCCCGCTCCGCGTCCAGTTTGGACCGGAGCCAACCCAGGGGGACTCGGTCCGCGCCGATGACCGAGATGTACGCCAGGTGCCGCACCCCGGTCCGGGACGCGGCCCGGACCAGGTTGCGGGTCGCCTCGTCATCGCCCTTGGGGCCGCCGGCGAGGTGCAGGACGACCTCGGCCCCGGCGACCGCTGACTCCACTCCGTCGCCGGTCAGCAGGTCACCCGTGACGTGCGCGACGCCGCTCGTGGGCTGGTGGCGGCCCCGGCTGAGCACCCGAACGTCGTGGCCGGCGTCTCGTAGCAGCGGTACGACGAGGCGGCCGAGGGTGCCGGTGCCACCGGTGACCAGGATGGGTGACGTCATGGCTGCTCCAAACTCGTTCCGTCCGGGAGTCGATCTCCCGGTCACATCGGCGGTGTTTCGTGGGTCTACCGCTGTGACACCCGGCGGGAAGGGAATGTGACCAGTGGACGAGCGCGAGTGGCTGACGGAGCGTTTCGAGGAGCAGCGGACCCGATCGTCGCCATCGACGTGCTGTCCGACCCGGAGCGACTGGGCGAGCTCGACCTGTCGGTCCTCGACGGCTGACCACCCGCCGTGCGGCGGCAGCGCATCCAGCTGGAAGCTCAGGGCCCGCGTCGCGCCTCGCGCTCGGCGCGCTTGCGCTCGCGCTGCTCACGGCTCCACTGCTTACGCTTCTCCAGGTCCCGTTTCCACAGCTCCCGCGCTTCCTGGGAGCCGCCGTGGATGGCGTTGTCGACCGTCGCGGGGCCGGCAAGGTTCCGGTAGACCCAGTCCAGGACCCGGCCGCCCTTGCCCTGGTCCGGAGTCTTGTTCTCCTCCGTCACGTCTCCCACCCCTCGCCATTGGTGCGCCAATGATTGGTACACCAACTATTGGTACGGTAACAGTGAAGGGGAGGGACTGACCGGATGGGTGACCTGGACGACGTCGATGATCCGCTGGCGCTGGAACAGCAGGTCTGCTTCGCCCTCTCCGTCGCGGCCCGTGGCGTGGTGGCCGCCTACCGCCCGCTGCTCGAACCGATGGGACTCACGCACCCGCAGTACCTGGTGATGCTGGCCCTCTGGCAGCACGCGCCGCTCTCCGTACGCGAGCTGAGCCGTCTCCTGCAACTCGATCCGGGCACCCTGTCGCCCCTGCTCAAGCGGCTGGAGGCGAGCGGCTACCTCCGGCGCGAGCGCGATTCGGCCGACGAGCGCAGCCTCGCCGTGACGCTCACCGCCAAGGGCCGGGCGTTGCGGAGTCAGGCCGAGCGCATCCCCCCGGCCATCGTCGAGCGGCTGGGCATGCAAATCGAGGACCTCAAGCGCCTGCACGCCACGCTGACCGAGGTCATCGAGGCGGCGCGGCAGGCGTCGAAGGCGCCTCCGGCCAACCACGCCGCGGAGTGACGCCGGCCAGGCCCGCCCGCCCGGCGTACCGCGGATCGGGGAGCCGACGGGCGCGTGGTGCCTCGTCGGGACGCGGCGGCCAGTCCCGGTACGGCAGGTAGGCCAGTCGCCAGGCGATCACCACGAAGATGTACCCGCCGACGCCGACCGGCCAGAACAGGGCGTCGCGTCGGCGGTAGGAGACCCGGGGCGCGAGCCAGGCCGTCACCGCCATGGGGACGACGACCGCGCCGACATCCGCCAGCGGACGAAGCCCGGTACGCGCCGCGATCAGATCGCGGATCAACAGCGAGGGAATAATCACGGCTGTCATCAGCAACACCGTGATCACCGTGCGCGGCAGCCGGCCGAGCGGCGCACGCAGCGGGGTGTCGGTCATGAGCGGAGAATACGGATCGCCGGTGGCCGTGGACACGGGTGAGCCCGGCGGGCTCGGCTACTGGCCGGCCCGCCGGGCTCATTCCGGCAGGGAGCTGACGTGCGTCAGAGGTTGCGGCGCGGGTCGGCCGGATCGGCCGGGAAGGTGCTCGCCCGGGGCGTGGGGACGCCCGTCACCAGGTACTCGGTCTCCGTCTCCGGCGGGGTGGTGTCGTCGTCGCTCGTCCGGTGCTTGGCCAGGGCCGCGGCGCCAGCCGCAGCCGCGCCCGCGACGACCGCGCCGGCCGCCACGGCCTTGCCGGAGACGCCGGCCTTGCCGTCGTCACCCCGCGAGGACACGGCGTGCGCCACGCCGGGGGTGCCGAGGTTGCGACCCTCGTCGATCGTGCCGCGCCAGGCGCCGGTCTCGGTGCCCCGGCCCTCGATGTACGACTTGAAATTCTCCAGGTCCGCCTCGGCCCGCTTCTCGACGATGTGCAGCTTGTCGCCGGCCTTCTCGACCAGCCCCTCGGGCTCGTACTCAAGGGAGAGCCGGACCTGGGTGCGGTCCGTGCCGACCGGCTGGAAGTAGACGGCGCCGGCGTTGGTCGCGCCGTCGGTGGCCGCCCACGCCACCTTGCGGTCCGGCACCTGCTCCAGGACCTTGGCGTCCCACTCACGCTTCACGCCCGCGATCTCGGCGACCCAGTGGATCCGCTGGTCGTCGAGCTGGCGTACCTCCTCGACGCCCCCCATGAAACGGGGGAACTCCTCGAACTGCGTCCACTGGTTGTACGCGGTGCTGACCGGGACGTTGACTTCGATGGACTTCTCGACCTTCGTGGTCATGGAACACTCCTTGTCGGTGAGTCGTCTTTCGCGTCCACCGGAGTTCGTACCCGGGAGAGGGACGCTCAACCGGAACGACGACGTGCACAGCGGACGCACGCCACGTGCGAGTCTCAGCCGTCCGCCGCCGGCTCGGGCAGCTCGCGCAGCCCGCGGACCGGGGAGAAGGCCACCCAGAGCAGGCCGGCGAGGGCGCCGGTGGTGGCGATCCAGAGCGCCGGTCGTACGCCGATGGCCTGGCCGAGCGCGCCACCGAGCAGGGCGCCGATCGGCCGGATGCCGTAGTTGACCGTGCGCCGAACGCCGGACACCCGGGCGAGCAGCCGTCGCGGGGTGAGCGCGGTCTGCACCGAGCCGCCGGCGATGTCGAGCATCATCACCCCGGCGGCGGCGAGGAACTCGGCGACGAAGAGCATGCCCAGTACCAGCGGCATGGGGCCGTCGGCCAGCGGGACGAGCAGCAGCGGGGCGGGGAAGAGGACGTAGCTGGCGACCACCGTCGGGCCGACGCCGAAGCGGCGGGCCAGCCGTCCGGTCAGCGCCGCGCCGATCAGCCCGCCCACCGCGCCCGCGCCGATCACCGCGCCGAGCACGCCGGGCGCGATGCCCAGCTCGCGGGTGGCGTACAGCACGAAGAGCGCGATGAACATGAAGTTGAACAGGTTGACCGTGGTGGACCCGAGCAGGAGCCCGCGCATCATCGGCGAGCGGACCAGCACCCGCAGTCCCTCGCCGATGCCGAGGCCGGCGCCGCGTGCGGGTGCCGGCTCCGTCGGCCGGATCCGCCGCAGGAAGTATGCCGAGACGAGGTACGACACGGCGTCGGCGACCAGCGCGACCGGCGCGCTGAGCATCTGCACCAGGACGCCGGCGAGGCCCGGGCCGGCCACCGTGGACATCGCCCGGCTGCCGTTGAGCAGCGTGTTGGCCTCGACGTAGTCGTGCCGGTCGACCAGGGACACGAAGAGCGTGCTGCGGGACACCTCGAAGAGGACGGCCAGCGTGCCGATCGCGAAGGCGACGACGTAGAGCTGGGGGAGGGCCAGCCCGCCGAACAGGTACGCCACCGGCACGGTCGCCATCAGCAGCGCCCGGCCGACGTCGGTGAGCACCATGATCCGGCGCTTGTGCGGGTACCGGTCGACCCAGGCGCCGACCAGGAGCGGGAAGAGCAGGTTCGGCGCCAGCCCGGCGGCGGTCAGGTAGCCCATCTCGGCGGGCCCGGCCGTGGTGCCGAGCACGGCGAGCAGCGGCAGGGCGAGCCCGGAGACCTCGTCGCCGAAGAGGGAGACGGTCGTCGCCGACCAGTACCGCCGGAACGCCCGCTCGCGCAGCAGCCGGGGCAGCAACGCGCGGTGCGCCCGGCGGGGCGGCGCGGCCTGCTGGAGCGGGCTGTCGACGACCTTCGCCGCCGGCCCGTCAGTCATCGGCCCGGCCGCGGTCGTCCGGGCTCGGGCCGTCCTCGATCGGCATGAGCATCTGGAAGAGCGCGATCGGCCGGGTGCCGGCGGGCCGAGCGGCCGGGTCGGTGACGCGGTCGTCGTACTCGGCGAAGAGGGCGTCCATCCGGCGGGTCAGCTCGGCCAGCTCGTCGGGGGTCACGTGCAGCAGGGCGTCGCTGAAGCCGGTGACCGCGCGCCAGGCCGCCGGTTCCTGGGCCCGCCGGGCGAGGAAGTCCTCGGCCCGCCGCACGTACCGGGCGAGCAGCACGGCGCTGATCTGGTCGGTGGCGGCCCGCATCTCGGGGTCGTCGGTGCCCTCGTCCCAGGTGGTCACCGCGGCGGTGGCCCGCCAGGGCCGCTCCCGGGCGTCCGCGCCCGGCGCCCGCTCGGCCAGCCCGTACTTGGCCAGCTGCCGCAGGTGGAACGAGCAGCTCGGCACGCTCTCCCCGAGCAGCTCGGCGGCCCGGGTGGCGGTCATCGGGCCCTGCCGGCGGAGCAGTCCGATCAGGGTCATCCGCAGCGGGTGGGCGTAGCCACGCAGCGAGACGGGGTCGGAGAGGTTCACCCGGGAGAGCGCCATACGCTAAAGCTATCTTTATAAAGATGTCTTTAGCAATACCCTGAGGGCGTCCCGGCCCGGTCGGGCCGGACGGATCAGGAGTAGATGCGCCGGGCGTAGTCCGGGCCGTAGTGGCGCTCCAGGTCGGCGAGGCTCTCCGCCGGGGCCTCCACCTCCTTGATCAGCCGGGGCCGGGACGGCAGCACGTCCGGGTGCCAGGTCTCCGGCTGCCACAGCTCGGAGCGGAGGAACGCCTTCGCGCAGTGGTAGAAGACCTGCTCGACCTCCACCACCACGGCCAGCACCGGGCGATGCCCCTTGACCACCATGTCGTCGAAGAACGGTGCCTCCCGGACCAGCCGCGCCCGGCCGTTGATCCGCAACGTGTCGGTGCGCCCGGGGATCAGATAGATCAGCCCGACGTGTGGGTTGTCCAGGATGTTCCGGTAGCCGTCCGCCCGGCGGTTGCCCGGCCGCTCCGGGATCGCGATCGTCGTCTCGTCGAGCACCAGTGTGAAGCCGGGCGGGTCGCCCTTCGGCGAGACGTCGCAGCTGCCGTCCGCGCCGGCCGTCGCGACCAGGCAGAACGGCGAGGCGGCCAGCCACTGCCGGTCCCGCGCGTGCAGCACCGTGCGCTCCTTGGCGACCGACCGGGGCATCGGCGCCCCCAGCAGCTCCCGCAGCTCCTCGTGCGAAGTGATCTCCACCGTCACGTGTGCCTCCCCCGTCCGTTGACCCCGGTGACGGGCCGGCGGAACGACCGGTCCCCGCCGCCAGCCTAGTGAGCGCGACGAACGCGAGGTTTGCCCGGGAAGCCGACGGGTACGGCCTAACCCGCAGCGCGCTCGGACGCGACCGATGGAGGCCCCATGGAGAGCCGACTGAAGGTGCTCGGCCACCCCGTGCACCCGATGCTGGTGATGTTCCCGGTGGCGCTCCTGGTCACCGCGGTGATCTTCGACGTGGTCGACACCGTCGGCGGGCCCGACTTCCTGGCCGAGGTGGCGTACTGGAACATCACCGTCGGTCTGGTCGGCGGCCTGCTGGCCGCGGCGGCCGGCAGCGTCGACCTGCTCGCCCTCCCCACGGGCACCCGGGCGAAGCGGGTGGGCCTCACCCACGCCGCCGCCAACGTCGCGGTGATCCTGCTCTTCGCCGCGGTCTGGGTGGTCCGGCTCAACGCCGACTCCCGGGCCGCCGGCGGCGCCCTGATCGCCATCGAGCTGGTCGCCGTGGCGATCCTCGGCATCAGCGCCTGGCTCGGCGGTGAGCTGGTCGACCGGCTCGGCGTCGGGGTCGACCCGCAGGCCGACCTGAACGCCCCGAGCTCGCTGCGACCCCCCACGGCGAACCAGCGGATCGGAGACGTGCGATGACGGAACAGTCCAGCGGTGGTGGCCTCGGCCGGGGCTGGCGCGGTCGACAGCAGGGATGGGACCCGATGGGCGAGCTGCAGTCCCTGCGTTCCGAGCTGAGCCGCCTGGTCGGCGGCCGGTCGGGCACGCCGGACGTCGAGCTGACCGAGACCGCCGACGGCTGGCAGGTCGTCGTCCGGCTGCCCGGGGTGACGCCGGAGGAGGTGGCCGTCGAGCTGGACGACCGGGAACTCTGCGTCCGGGCCCGCTCGGAGGCCGAGGTCAACGCCGACCACGGCATCCCGGGCGGCTTCGAGACGCGCGGCTTCGAGTACCGGATCGACCTGCCGTCCCGGGTGGACCCGGACCGGATCGACGCGGTGATGGACCACGGCCTGCTCCGGGTCCGGCTGCCCCGGGCGTCCCGGCCCGTACCGCGCACCATCACCGTCGGGCGCACCGGCATCCGACCCGCCCGCACCGGTACGACCACCCTGGCCGATCCGGCCGCGGACCGGGAGATGCACCACCCGGACACCACGGTCGACGAGATCGACCGGCCGTAGCGGCGCGCGTGGATACACCGTCCCTGCTCGGGCCGGTCGGCGAGCGGGTGCCCGACGTCGCGCGGATCGCGGTGCTCCGGGCCAACGCGCTCGGCGACTTCATCTTCACCCTGCCCGCGCTGGAGGCGCTGGAGGCCGCGTACCCGTCGGCGGAGATCGTGCTGCTCGGCGCGCCCTGGCACGCGAAGCTCTGGCGGGACCGGCCCGGCCCGGTGGACCGGGTGCTGGTGATCCCGCCCGCGCCCGGCATCCGCGACCCCGGACCCGGCGAACCCGGGTCCTCGATGGACGACTTCCTCGCCGCGGCCCGCGAGGAACGCTTCGACCTGGCCCTGCAGCTGCACGGCGGCGGCGGCAACTCCAACCCCGTCGTCGCCGCGCTGGGCGCCCGGGTCACCGCCGGGCTGCGCGCCGAGGACGCCCCACCGCTGGACCGCTGGCTCCGGTACGTCTACTACCAGCACGAGGTGATCCGCTACCTGGAGGTCGTGGGCCTGGTCGGGGCGCCGGCCACCACGATCATCCCGAGGCTCGCGGTGACCGACGCGGACCGGGCGGAGGCCCGGCAGGTGCTCGGCGAGCCGCGGCTACCCCGGGTGGCGCTGCATCCGGGGGCCACCGACACCCGCCGGCGCTGGCCCCCGGAGCGCTTCGGCGAGGTGGCCCGCGCCCTGGTCGACGACGGGTACGAGGTGCTGGTCACCGGCACGCCGGCCGAGCGCGAGGTGGTCGCGGCCGTGGTCGCGGCGGCCGGGGTGCCGGTACGCCCACAGGTCGGCACGCTCAGCCTCGGCGGGCTCACCGCCTGCTACGCCGGCTGCGCGCTGGTCGTCTCCAACGACACCGGGCCGCTGCACCTGGCCGCCGCGGTCGGCGCCGCGACCGTGGGTGTCTACTGGGTCGGCAACCTGATCAACGGGGCCACCCCGCTGCGCGCCCGGCACAGACCGATCGCGTCCTGGACGACCCGCTGCCCGGTGTGCGGCGTCGACTGCACCCCCGGGATCTACCGGCACCGCGACGGCGACGGCGACTGCCCGCACCGGGACTCCTTCGTCGCCGACGTGCCCGCGATCGAGGTGGTGGAGGCCGCCCGCGAGCTGCTCGGCCGCTGAGCAGGCGCTCAGGCGGGCTGCGGGGTGTCGGACTCGACGAGGACGACCTCCCACGCCTCCACGTCCCGCTCGGTCACCGTGGTCGGCGACTCCAGGTGATACGCGCCGCTGGGCAGGACGCCCGCACCGCCGTGCCGGGCCATCACCGCGAGCTGCGCGGCGACGTCCTCGCCCTGGTGCCGCTCGTGCAGCCGGCGCCAGAACTCGAAGCCGCCGGAGTCGACCAGCTTGGCCCGGTCGTAGAGCACGCACCCACCGATCCAGGAGATCTTGTACGCGCGCCACGCACCCGCCGGCAGCCGTAGCTTCTCGGTGACGTGCAGCAGGTTCGCCGCCGGGTGGATCCGCGCCCGGTTCCAGGCCGGGGTGCCGGGGCGTATCCGCTCGGGGGTCGGGAGGCCCGGCCACTCCTCGTAGTGCCCGTGCGTCTCCGGCCGGACGTCGTCGGCGTACGACAGGCCGTGCACGGCGTTGCCGACGAAACCGCAGCCCAGCTCACGGATCGCGGTGACCAGCCGGGACAGCGTGCCCGGCTCCAGCCAGACGTCGTCGTCGAGGCAGAGGACGTACCGGGCGACCGACCGGTCCAGCAGGTAGGCGCGGTGTTCGGCCAGGCCGCGCCGGGGCAGCCGGCGGGTCAGCAGCACCGGGTGGCCCCGGTGGCGCAGCGCCCGGACCATGGTGGCCGCCGCCGGGTGGACGTACGCCGGCTCGTCGTCGGACTGGTCGCTGACCACCACCCCGAAGTCGGGTACGCCCTCCTGAGCGGCCAGCCCGGAGAGGGTGACCGCCAGCTCGGCCGGGCGGTTGCGGGTCGGGATCAGCACGTCGACCTGCCGCGGCCGGCGGAACTCCGCCGGGGTGCCGAGGTCGAGCGGTCGGTTCACGTCGGCCTGCCCGGTACGCCGTCGGTGACGGTAGAGGACCGCGGCGGGGCGCCGTTGCCGGCGACGGACTGCGCCCGGATCCGGTCGATGATCGCCGAGGTGGACCGGTCCGGCACGTAGCCGAGGGTGCGCACCTGGCCGCCCAGCCGGCGGACCAGGGGCGCCTCCGGGACCATCTCCGGCGGGTAGTCGCCGCCCTTGACGTACACGTCCGGTCGGACCGCCTCGATCAGCGGCGCCGGGGAATCCTCCTCGAACACCACCACGTGGTCGACGCACTGCAGGGCGGCGAGCAGGGCCGTCCGGTCCTCGACCGGGTTCACCGGCCGGTCCGGCCCCTTGAGCCGGCGGACGCTGCCGTCGGAGTTGACCGCCACGACCAGCAGGTCGCCGAGCGCGCGGGCCTGGGTCAGGTAGCGGACGTGCCCCGGGTGCAGCACGTCGAAGCAGCCGTTGGTGAAGACCACCGAGCGGCCGGAGCGACGATGGTCCTCGACGATCGAGCTCAGCTCGTCGGCGTCGACCAGGGCCGGGTGACCGGTCTCGTCCGGCCCGGTGCCCAGCGCCTCCAGCAGGTCCTCCTGCCGGCACACGCAGGTGCCGGTGTCGGAGACCGTGATGGTCGCGGCGAGCTGGGCGAGCTGGGCGGCGGTGGGCAGCGTCGCGTCGGCCGCCAGCGCCAGCGTCATCGCCGCCAGGTACGCGTCTCCGGCGCCGACCGCGTGGCTGGCCGGTACCGGAGTGCTGTGGCTGCGTCGGGGCTCGCCGTCCGCCCCGCCGACCACCGCACCCTCGGTGTCCAGGGTCACCGCCACCACGTCGGCGCCGGTGTGTGCGCGCAGCTCGGCCAGGCGCGACTCGGCCAGCACGGCCCGGTCGACCCCGGCACCGGCCGCCGCGTTCACGGTGACGCCGGTGCCGGTCACGCTGAGCCCGTCGCCGGTCATGGCCACCCGGTCCTCGCCGGGCGTCGGCTCCCCGGTCGGCCCGCCGGCCCCGGCCGGGCTGAAGTTGACGCCCCGGCCCGCCCGGCGCGGGTGGGAGTCCGCCGGCCCGGTGTCGGTCGGGCGCTCGCCCGCCCCGCCGGGCGCCGTGCCGACGCTGAGCTCGGAGGGACCGTCCGCCGGGTCCGCGACCGGGTGGTCAAGGTGCAGGTCGGGGCCGGTGTGCTCCCGGGCGGCGGGGCGTGGGCCGGCGTTGAAGCCGGCGGCGGCGCGGGCCAGCAGCCGGGCCGCCTCGGCGAAGCTCGGGGTCACCACCGTCGGGTTGAGGCCGCGCCAGTCGGCCAGGTCGTGCGCGTCGAGCGCCACCGTGGCGTAGCGGTCCCGGTTGGCCACCAGCCAGGCGCGGACCAGCCCGGGCAGCGCGCCCAGGCCGTAGTCGCAGACCACCAGCGTCGGCGGTTGGCCGTCCGCGGCGGCCTTCAGCTCCTCGGTCGCGCAGCTGAGCGCGGTGAGCAGGCGGTCCACCCCGTCGTCGTCGAGCGCGTCGTCCGGGTCGCCGGAGTCCTCGCGCAGCAGGATCTGGTTTCCGGCGAGCATCCGCCGCTTCACCGGGGTCGGCCGGCCGGGCTGATTGACCGTCCGGTCCCAGACGCCCGCACGGTCGAGGCAGTCGTGCAGTTCGTCGCCGGCCACGTCGGCGCCGATCGGGGCCACCAGCACCGCCCGGCCGCCGAGGGTGGCGACGTTGACCGCCGTGTTCGCCGCCCCACCGGCGGCGGAGATGCGCCGCCGCAGGGTGAGGACCGGGGCGGGCGCCTCCCGGCAGAGCCGCTCGGACTCCGCGAACCGCCACTCGTCCAGCATGGCGTCGCCGACGACCAGCACGGGACGCCCCTGCCAGCCCGCCACGACGGTGGCGAGCCGGCGCTCTTCCGCTGCTGCTCCTGCCATGCCTTCCGGGGTCCCCGTCGGCATGCCGGTCAAACCTGAGCCGACGTGGGCACGTACCGTCCGTCCGGTGTCGGGGGGCCGGCACTGATCTTCTGATTTCCCCCGCCGTCCGGGCATGTTCCGGGAGGCGGGGGAAAGAAGGCGGGATGACCACGGAAGCTCAGGCCCCGCCGGTGCTGGACGTCCGCCAGATCCGCCTGCTGATGTTCGGTCTGATGACCGGGATGCTGCTGGCGGCGCTGGACCAGACCATCGTCGGTACGGCGCTGCCCACCATCGTCGGCGAGTTGGGCGGGATCAACCACTACTCGTGGGTGGTGACCGCGTACCTGCTCGCCTCCACCGCCTCGACCCCGCTGTACGGCAAGATGGCCGACCTGTACGGGCGCCGTCCGGTCTTCCTCTTCTCGATCGGCACGTTCCTGCTGGGCTCGCTGCTGGCCGGCCTGTCGCAGAACATGACCCAGCTGATCCTCACCCGGGGCGTGCAGGGGGTGGGCGCGGGTGGCCTGATGACGCTGGCGTTCACCATCATCTCGGACGTGGTGTCGCCCCGGGAGCGCGGCCGCTACCAGGGGCTCTTCGGCGCGGTCTTCGGGTTGTCGTCGGTGGCCGGGCCGTTGGTCGGTGGGTACTTCGCGGAGACCAACTGGCGGTGGATCTTCTACATCAACGTGCCGCTGGCGATCCTGGCGATCGTGGTCTGCTACCACGTCATGCGGTTGATCCCGTTCCAGCGGCGGGAGCACGCCATCGACTGGATCGGGGCGGGGCTGCTGGTCGCCGGGGTGAGCTGCCTGCTGCTCGCGCTGAGCTGGGGCGGCAACCAGTACGCCTGGGGCTCTGGCGTGATCATCGGGCTCTTCGTGGCAGGCGTGGTGCTCGGCGTGCTCTTCGTGCTCCAGGAGGCCCGGGTCGCCGAGCCGATCCTGCCGCTGCGACTGTTCCGCAGCGCCACCTTCGCGTTGGCCAACTCGGCGGGTTTCGTGCTCGGCCTGGTGATGTTCGGGTCGATCATCTTCATCCCGCTCTACCTGCAGATCGTCAAGGGCGCCTCGCCGACCCGCAGCGGTCTGCTGATGCTGCCGATGATGGCGGGCATCATCGTCACCTCGGTGCTGACCGGCCGGGCGATGAGCCGGATCGGGCGGTACAAGTGGTTCCCGGTGGCGGGCTCGGCGGTGCTGCTCACCGGCATGCTGCTCTTCACCCGGCTGCAGGTGGACACCTCGCTCTGGGTGGCGTTCGGGTTCATGGTGGTGATCGGCGTCGGGCTGGGCCTCTGCATGCAGTCGCTGATCCTGGCCGTGCAGAACGCGGTGGACGTCCGGGACCTGGGGGCCGGCACCTCGTCGGCGACGTTCTTCCGGTCGCTGGGCGGGTCGTTCGGGGTCGCCATCCTCGGGGCGGTGCTGTCGTCGCAGCTCACCCGTCAGCTCGCCGACCGGCTGCCGGCGGCGATCGCGCAGCTCCCGCCGGACCAGCGGGCCGCGGTGGCGGCCAGGGGCGGCGCCAACATCTCGATCAACGCCCCGGCGACCATCGCCGCCCTGCCCGGCCCGGTCCGCGCCGCGATCCAGGCCGCGTTCGTCGAGTCGCTGCACCTGGTCTTCCTCACCACCGGCTTGATCGCGATCGTGGCCGTGCTGGTCACCCTGGCCCTGCCGGACGAGAAGCTGCGTGGCGCCAGCCCGCAGGGGGCCACCGGCGGCGCCGACCCGCTCGGCGGCACGGCCGCCGCCCCCGGCGGCAAGCCGCTGACGAAGGAGTCCAAGGAGGAGGCCGCCGCCGAGATGGAGGCGAAGTCCCAGACGATGCTCTGACGATCATGTAACGGAACGACGGCGGTTGACGTCCATTGGGAGGAGCCACCCTCGGGTGTGCTCCCGGCCGGCGTCGACGGGGGCGGCGGCCGTCCGTACCCGCCGGCCAGGGCCGCGGGTGCGGGTCCTTCGACCATGGGACGTCATGACTCGGAACCGAACCCTCCGTGCCGGACTCGTCGCTCTCTCCCTCTCCGCGGCCTCGGCGGCGTTGCTGCCGGCCACGCCGGCCGGCGCGGCGCCCGCGCCCCGGCCCGACCTGAAGCTGAACCTCAGCGTCACCCCGAACACGATGATCGGGGCGACCGAGAACCTGGCCATCGTCACCGCCACTGTCGACAACGTCGGCGCGGCGACCGTCGAGGACGTCACCGTCTCCTTCACGTTCCCGCCCGGCGGGCAGATCGTCGGAGACCCGGCCTGGCAGTGCGACTACACCACGTTCGTCTGCACCAACATCTACGGCCCGGTGCCGCCGGGCGGCACCGCCGAGCCGCTGCGGGTCTACGTCGGCCTGCCCGACGCGCCGGCCGGCACCGTCGCCACCATCAAGGCGACGGCCGCCACCAGCGCCCGCGAGGTCACCCGGACCAACAACTCCGGTCAGGTCCAGACCACCTACGGGTACGTCGCCGACCTGTCCCTGAGCAGCGGCCCGCAGTGGGAGACCGACATCCCGGCCGACGGCGGCCCGATCTTCCCCGGGTTCACAGCCAGCAACGTGGGCTCCGCCCCCGCCGACGACCTGCGGCTCGTCGTCGACGTGCCCGCCGGGTTCACGGTGGCCGGCGAACCGCAGTCCGATCCCACCGACCCGAGCCCGTGGCTCTGCGACGTGATGGCCACCCAGGTGGTGTGCACCGCCGGTCCGCTCGCGGAGGGAGGCTCGTCCAGGGTGACGGTGCCGATGACCGCCCCGGCCGGTACGCCGGACGACCGCTTCGCGATCCACGGCCAGGTCAGCACCTCGGGTGCGGAGTGGCGTCCCTGGGACTGGGACAACGGCGCCGATGCGAACTTCCACTACGTGGCGCCGGCGGTCTGACCCGCTGACCGGCTGGTCCTCGGGTGGCCTGCGGCTACTTGAGGATCAGCCGGTTGGTCTGTTCGAAGACGTCCAGGTCGGCGAGGGTCTCCGGGACGCTGACGGAGAGCGGGGCGGGGAGCTCCTCCGGGTGGAAGAAGCCGGCGTCGGTGGTCTCGTCGGTCATCCGGGCCAGCTCGCCGTCCCACTCCTCGACCCGGAACGCGGTGGTGAAGATCTGGTACGTGTGGCCGTACATGTTGGTGTGGGTCCGGTCCGGCCCGGTGTAGAGGGCGAAGGCGCTGACCCGCAGGGCGCGCAGCCCGGTCTCCTCGTACACCTCGCGGACGGCGCAGTCGGCGATCGACTCGCCCAGCTCCATCGCGCCGGCCGGCATCGCCCACTGGCCGTTGTCCGAGCGCCGGATCAGCAGTACCCGGGCGGCGTTGTCGCGGACCACCGCGCGGGCGCCGACGAACATCAGGGTGCGGTCACCGGCCAGGGCACGCAGCTGCCCCACGTACGAGTCGGCCCAGGAGATGCTCACTCGGACAATTTACGGGGCTTCCCAAGCTGTGACCGCCGACACTAGCTTGTTACCCATGCGTAGCACGATGATGGACGCCCCTCTCCAGGTCGCCCGGATCCTCGAACACGGCTCCACCGTGCACGGCACGGCGGAAGTGGTGACCTGGACCGGCGGCGAACCCCGACGGATGTCGTACGCCGAGGTCGGGCGGACCGCCGCCCGGCTGGCCCACGCGCTGCGCGACGAGTGCGGGGTGACCGGTGACGAGCGCGTCGCCACGTTCATGTGGAACAACAACGAGCACCTGGTGGCGTACTTCGCCGTGCCGAGCATGGGCGCGGTGCTGCACACCCTCAACATCCGGCTCTTCCCCGACCAGGTCACCTACATCGCCAACCACGCCGAGGACCGCGTGGTGCTGGTCGACTCGACCTTGATCCCGCTGCTCGCCCGGGTGATCGGCGAGCTGACCACGGTGCGGCACGTGGTGCTGGTCGGCGGCGGCGACCCGGCGCCGCTGGTGGCCGCGGCCGGTGACCGGATCGCCGTACACCACTGGGACGCCCTGCTGGCCGGCCGGCCGGAGACGTACGCCTGGCCGGAGGTGGACGAGCGCGACGCCGCCGCCCTCTGCTACACCTCCGGCACCACCGGCAACCCCAAGGGCGTCGCCTACTCGCACCGTTCGATGTACCTGCACTCGCTGCAGGTCTGCATGCCCGAGGGGTTCGGTCTCGGGCCGACCGACCGCGAGCTGGCCATCGTGCCGATGTTCCACGCGATGTCCTGGGGCCTGCCGTACGCGGCGTTCCTTTCTGGCGCGTCGCTGATCATGCCGGACCGGTTCCTCCAGGCCGCCCCGATCGCCGAGATGATCGCCGTCGAGCGGCCCACCCTGGCCGGCGCGGTGCCGACCATCTGGACCGACCTGCTGGCGTACCTGGACAGCCACGACGTGGACACCTCCTCGCTCAAGGAGGTGATCGTCGGCGGCTCGGCCTGCCCGCCGGCGCTGATGCACGCGTTCCACGAGCGGCACGACATCGACGTGATCCATGCCTGGGGGATGACCGAGATGTCCCCGCTCGGCTCGGTCTCCCGGCCGCCGGCCGGCGCGACGGGCGACGAGGCCTGGCGCTACCGCTACACCCAGGGCCGGGTGCCGGCCGGGGTGGCCGCCCGCATCGTGGGTCCGTTCGGCGAGCCGCTGCCCGCCGACGGGACGGCCGTCGGCGAGCTCGAGGTCCGTGGGCCGTGGGTGACCGCCCGGTACGTCGGTGACGAGAACCCGGACGAGGAGAAGTTCCGCGACGGCTGGCTGCGGACCGGCGACGTCGGCACGCTCTCGCCGGACGGCTACCTCATCCTCACCGACCGGGCCAAGGACGTGATCAAGTCGGGCGGGGAGTGGATTTCCTCGGTCGACCTGGAGAACGCCCTGATGGCGCACCCGGCGGTGCTGGAGGCGTGCGTGGTGGGCGTGCCGGACGAGCGCTGGGACGAGCGCCCGCTGGCGACCGTGGTGGTCCGGGAGGGCGCGTCGGTGACCGTCGAGGAGCTGCGCGACTTCCTGGCGAAGTCGGTGGCCCGCTGGCAGTTGCCCGAGCGGTGGGCGTTCATCGATGCGGTGCCGAAGACCAGCGTCGGCAAGTTCGACAAGAAGGTGGTTCGCTCCCGGTACGCCGAGGGTGGCCTGGAGGTGCGGGAACTGACCGCGCCGTAACGCTTTCCGGCGTACCGTCGCCTGGATGGGTAGGGGCGTGATTCGACTGAGAAGGCATCCCTCCCCAGGGGCGGCCCCGGCGTTCGCACCGCGCCGGGGCCGCCCGTCTAAGCGGGGCGACCCGCAGGCCAATTGTCGCGAAACTTGTTCGCCTCTGTCTCGATGACGGAGAAATCCGTTTCGTGGTCCTACGTCTCGCTCGTGGTGATGAGCACCTTGCCGACCACCGAGCTCTCGACGGCCTTGTGGGCCGCCGCCGCCGTCGCCAGCGAGTAGTGGTGCAGCGGCAGGCCGGCCTCCTCACCGACCCGGATCCCGCCCTGAGCGGCCGCCGCCGACACGTCCACCACCGCCTGCGCCTTGGCGGCCTTCGGCGCGGTGTAGATCAGCACGAACTGCCACCGCGCGTTCGGTCCCATCAGCGGCCGGATCGGCAGGGTCACCTCGTCGCCGCCGTCGTCGGCGTACACGCAGACCGCGCCGCCGGTACGCAGCAGCTGGACGTCGGTGGCGGCGTTGCGGGCGGCGGAGACCTCGACGATCGTGTGCACCCCGTCGGGGGCGACCTTCCGGACCTCCTCGACCACGTCCTGCTCGCGGTAGTTGATCACGAAGGAGGCGCCGGCCGCCGCCGCGAGCTGCGCCTTCTCCGGGCTGCTCACCGTGGCGATCACACAGGCGTCCGCCCACCGGGCGAGCTGGATCGCCGCGTTGCCCACCGCGCCCGCCCCGCCCTGCACCAGCACCACGTGGTCGCTGAGCGCGCCGGCGTGCAGCCGGTCCGGCATGAACTCGCCGGCGGTCAGGCAGCGGTGCGCCGTCATGAACGGGATGCCCAGCGCGGCCCCCAGGTCGAAGGAGGCGTCGCCGAGGCGTGCCGCCTGCCGGACCGGCACCACGGTGTACTCCGCCGCGGTGCCCCAGGGGCGCTGCCAGGCCGCCTCCCACAGCCACACCCGCTCGCCGATCAGGTTTTGGTCGACCCCCTCGCCGACCGCCTCGACCACCCCGGCGCCGTCCTGGTCGGGAATCTGCCAGCCGGCCCGCAGCGGCGACGCCTGCCGCGCCTTCCAGTCCGTCGGGTTCACCCCGGACACGGCCATCCGCACCAGCACCTCACCGCGACCCGGCTCCGGTATCGGCCGGTCAACCAGCTGGAGCACCGAGGCGTCCCCGTTGCGCTCGTACACGATCGCCTTCATCGCCGTCTCCTCCCCGCCGGACGCCGGCACCGCGGCCTGCGGTACCCGACCGATCCCTGATCATTCCGATCCGGCCGGCCCCGGAAACCGTACAACCAGGTAGTCGGTGGCAGGAGGGGTGACATGCGGGATATACCGGTGGCGGTTCGGCCGCCAGCGCCGCCGCGGGCAGGGACGGACGCCGGCGGGCCGGAGTGGCCCGCGGGCGACCGGGAGCCGGCCCGGCCGCCCGGCCCGGGACCCCGGCGGTTCCTGCCGAAGTCGAGCCGGAGCCGGGCGGTCTGAGCGCGGGCGTGAGCGTGCCCGCCGGCGGCGTCGGCGCCGGTTCAGCCGAGCCGGTCCACCACCTCCGGGGTGAGGGCGTCGACCGAGGGGAGCAGCACGGCCGCGAGCCCCGCCGCGTCCGGGTCCAGCGGGTAGGACCCGTGCGGGATGGCCACCACCCGCATGCCGGCGGCGGCCGCCGAGCGCACCCCGTTCGAGGAGTCCTCGACCGCCACGCAGCGGGTCGGGTCGACGCCGAGCCGCGCGGCGACGGCCAACCAGACGTCCGGCGCCGGCTTGCCCCGGGCGGTCTCCTCGGTCGACAGCGTCGCGCCGAAGGCGTCGGCCAGGCCGGTGGCGGCCAGCGCCGCCGCGATCAGCCGGGTGGGGGAGGAACTGGCCAACCCCAGCGGCCACCGCGCGGCCATCCGGCGCACCACCGCGTCGGCGTCGTCGATCAGCGGTACGCGCTCCGCGTACCGCCGGGTCATCTCCGCCACCACCTCGGAGGCGACCTGCTCGGGACTGCGGTCCACGCCCAGCTCACCGCTGAGGTGGGCGGCCCACTCGCCGGTGCTCATCCCCATCAGCCGGCGCTGGGTGTCGGGCTGCCAGGTGCCGCCGTGCGCGGTCACGTACGCCCGCCGGACCTCCTCCCAGACCGGCTCGGAGTCCACGATCACGCCGTCCAGGTCGAAGATCACCGCGTCCACCATGAGCCCATCCTGCCCGAACCGGCGACTGCCACCCGGGCGGCGGGCCGGCTCAGGTCAGGAAGGGCGCCCACTCCCGGATCCGGGCGATCTCGATGCCGGGCGTGGTGTAGTACGGGTCGGCGGCCAGCAGCCGGTCCAGCGCCGGCCGGTCCGGCACGTCGAAGACCAGCACCGCGCCGGAGTCGTCGGCCAGCGGCCCGGACATCCGTACCTTGCCCTCGGCGTGCAGGGCGGTGATCCGCTCCCGGTGGGCCGGTCGGGCGGCGAACCGGTCCGGGGCGTCGGTGAAGGCGAGTTCCACGATCCACATGCCGGGCACGCTACGCCTCCGGCACCGCGTTTCCGCCGCTGACCGGGTGAACGGGCCGGGCGGTCAGCCCGGCTGGGCCGCGGGCAGGCCGATCGGGCTCTGCCGGGGGATGATGGTGCGGCAGCGGCGGGCGATCGGCTGGAGCAGTTCACGCAGCCGCTCCGTACGCTCGGCGCCGAGCGCCCGCCACGGGCCGGCGGCGGCCCGGTCGGTGGCCTCCTCGACCGCCCGGAACGCGTCGCTGCCGTACGTGGTCGGCTCCCGGTCGGCGGTCAGCCAGCCGCGGGCCACCAGCCGCTCCTCGGCGGCGGCCCACTCCTCGTCGGTCCACCCCCGGGCCGGCTGGTGGAACTCCCGGGACTGGTCGACCCGGCAGCGCCAGGCCAGCACCTCGACCGGATCCAGCCCGGTGGTGACCAGGGCGGCGACGTGTCCGTCGCCCCGATGCTCGCGCAGGGTGGTCGCGGCCTGCCAGAGCCGGGCCAGCGGGTACTCGCCGGCCGGCAGGGCGGCGTTGACCGCGCCGAGCACCCGGCCGGCGGTCTCCACCCGCCCGGCCGCCGCCTCCAGCAGGTCGGCGGCCTCCACGAGATGGGCCTCCGGCAGCTCGTAGGTGAACTCGGCGAGGGCCTGGACGGCACCGGTGAGCCGGGCCCGCAGCGCCTCCTCCGGAGTGGCCAGCCGCCACACCGAGGGCAGTGCCCGGGCCACCATCCGGGGCGCGAAGCTGAAGAACGCGGCGATCACCGGCGGGGCGGCCGTCGGGCCGAGCGGCGCGGCCCGGCCGGCGAAGTAGCCCCGCCAGTAGCCGCGCAACCCGACCGCCTCGTACGCGGCCCGGGCGCGCGGGTGGAAGTAGGTCACCGCGTGGACCGGCTCGAAGTGCGTCCACATCACCCGGGCCGGCCCGGTGTCGTCCAGCGCCGTCACGTGCACCTCCGCGTCGGTGGACAAGTCACCGTGGGCGGTGGTACCGCCCACGGTGACCATGAACCTACTGCCGGTAGGTGACCGGACGGAAGACCGTGGTGACCTACTTGGCGGCGAGCACGTCGACGACGAAGCGCAGCGGGCCGGCCGGCCGCCCGCCCGCGGAGTCGTTGCCGTACGCCAGATCGGCGGGGATGTCGAGCTGCACCCGGCTGCCCACGGTCACCCCGACCAGGCCCTGGTCCCAGCCCTTGATGACCTGTCCGACACCGATCGGGAAGCTGGCCGGCTGCCCGTTGTTCCAGGAGGCGTCAAACTCCTTGCCGTCCTTGTAGAACACGCCCACGTAGTTGGTGGTGATGGTCTGGCCGGCCTTGACCGCCGGACCCTTGCCCTTGATCAGCGGGGTGACGGTGAGCTTGGTCAGCTCGCCCTTGCCCGGGTCGACCTTCGGCTTGGTGGCGAGCGCCGGATCCGCGCCCTCCGGGAGCTGCTGCGGCGGTGCGGCGGGCGCGGTGGCGTCGGGGGCCGGGGCGGTGGCGCTGGCCGAGGGGGTGCCGGCGGCCACCTTCTTGTCGTCCCCGCTGTTCACGGCGATGAAGACAGCGATCAGCACCGCGACGACGGCGACACCGGCGAGCGCGCCGAGCAGCGACTGCCGGCGGCGCTTCGCCTCGGCCGCCTTCTTCGCCGCCAGCTGGGCGGCCAACCGCCGCTCCGCCTTGGTGCCCGGGCTCTGGCCCGCCGACCGGTTCTGCACACGCTCGCTCACGTCGAACTCCCCTGCTGGGTGGTGGGTGCGGCCCGGCGGCCGCTGCCGAGGCCAGCGCACACGGTACCCGCCGGGACGCCCGCGGTGCCCCCTCGGCCGGGCGAGATCGGGCAGGAGGCGGGTCGGCGGCACTTTCCGGTAGTAGGTTCTCGACCATGGCGATCCTCACCGAAGTAGACCTGGCCCTGCTCGCCGAGCCGCAGCTCGCCCACGTGGCCACCATCGAGGCCGACGGCACTCCGCACGTCACCCCGGTATGGGTGGACACCGACGGCGTGCACATCCTGTTCAACACCGCCAAGGGCCGGCAGAAGTACGTCAACATGGAGCGCAACCCGGTGGTCGCGATCTCAATCGCGGACAAGGCGGACGACTTCCGCACCCTGTGGGTGAAGGGCACGGCCGAGTTCGTGACCGAGGGCGCCGACGAGCACATCGACCGGATGGCGAAGAAGTACCTCGGCCAGGACACCTACCCGTTCCATCAGCCGGGCGAGGAGCGGGTCATCGTCCGGATCACCCCGACCGAGAAGCTCGGCCGGGGCTGACGCGCGAGTCCCGCCGGGAGGCGGTCAAGCGGTCTTGCGGGGCGCGGCCTTCTTCTCGGCGGCCTTCTTCGCCGGGGCCTTGGCCGCCTTCTTCTCCGCGGTCTTCTTCTCCGCCGCCTTCTTCGCCGGCTCCGCCTTCTTGGCGGCGGCCTTCTTCTCCGCCG
>NZ_JAPFQV010000062.1:0-39827 GCF_033804685.1 Micromonospora sp. RTP1Z1 | reverse complement strand
TCGGACAGATCAGTGCGATACGGACGGCGAGGAGTCGTCATACATCGATCATCGCGAACCGCTCCGCTCGAGCCCAGCAAGGCATCAACCGGCGTGTATTAGATCCAACCCGACCAAGACGCCCTCTCATAGACTGCGCGGACATCGGTGACCCGGACGTTCATCGCGGAGCTCAGCGTGTTCGGATCCGGCGGCGCCTGTGCTTGCACGCCCGGCTTGTCGTCGGTCGGACCGCCTTCACTGTTGATCACGATATAGCTGTTGTGGAACCGCAAGATCGCCGGCTGGCGGTCCCGCACCACCGTCGCACCCAGCACCCGCTGGTAGAACTCCCGTGAACGGTCCACATCCCGCACGATCAGCAGATGCGTGAGCACCAGCCCACCCTCGGGCTGGAAGTAGTCCGGCGCCTCGATCGCCATCCACGCCTCCCCGGGTCCCAATCGGCAGGGCGGGTACCCTCTTGCGGCGCCGGCACACCCACAGAATTGCTGGGCCGGCGTCGCGAGGCCGGGTCAGCGGCGCAGCCGCCCCTCGCCGCTGCAGACTGCGGCGCAGCGCGGGGGTGAGCGGGATGCGATCGCCGGGTGGATGTCCGTCCCGTCGCGCCGACGATGGCGAAGGTCCACTGTTACGGTCGGACCTGTGCCCGCCGACGAACTCCGGCATCGGGTCGGGTCGGCCCGGGTGGCCCGGCTGGCCACCGTCGGGGCCGATGGCTGTCCGCACCTGGTGCCGGTGTGCTTCGTTCTGCTCGGCGACGTCGTATTTCACGCGGTCGACGAGAAGCCCAAGCACCACCGGCGGCTACGCCGGCTGGAGAACATCCGGGCGACGGGGTCTGCCTGCCTGCTGATCGACGAGTATGACGAGGACTGGTCGCGGCTGTGGTGGGTCCGGCTGGACGGGCACGGCTGGCTGGTGGAGGACCGCGCGGAGGAGGCCACGGCCCGCGCGGCGCTGGCCGGCAAGTATCCGCAGTACGTCCAGCGGCCACCGGCCGGGCCGGTGGTCGGGATGCGGGTGACCCGCTGGTCGGCGTGGGCCGCAGCGGACTCGGCCGAGTGAGAGCTCGTCGGGGGTGTCAGCGGGTCGGGGCAAGGGCGTCGAGCACCTCGTCGGCCCGGCGCAGCGACGCCTGCGCGTCGGCGCGGGGTGAGCCGATCTCCGGATCGAAGTTGAGGTCGACGAACAGTTCGGTGATGCCGGCTTCGACAAGGCTGTCGAGATCCGACCGGATCTGCTCGAGCGTGCCGGTGAGCGGCTCGCGTTCGGCCGGGCCCATCGGGCGCACGCGGATCGCGCCGCGGCAGACGAATCGCAACGACCGGGGATCACGCCCGGCCTCCGCCGCGGCGGCCTTGACCGTCGCGACCGCCTCGCCGATCCCCATCAGGTCCGCCTGGCTGCCGCTGACCCAGCCGTCGGCGAGCCGGCCCGCCCGGCGCAGCGCCGCGGGCGCGTGGCCGCCGAGCAGAATCGGCGGGTGCGGCCGCTGCACCGGCTTCGGCTCCAGACGCGTCGGCGGGACCTGGTAGAACTCGCCGCGATGCTCGGCGACGTCGTTCTGCCAGAGGGCGCGAAGAACGGCGAGGAACTCCTCGGCCCGATGGCCCCGCCGATGCTTGCTCGCGCCCGTCGCCTGATATTCCTCGTCCGCCCAGCCGAGGCCGAGTCCGACGTCGAGCCGTCCGCCGGCGAGGATGTCCAGCGTCGCGGTCTGCTTGGCCAGCACCACCGGGGAGATGAACGGCATGTTGAGCACCGCGACGCCGAGCCGGATCCGCGTGGTGTGGGCCGCCAGGAACGCCAGCGTGGTCACCGGGTCCTGGACGCTGTGGTACGTCTCGCTCCAGCCAAGGTCGGCGGGCACCAGCAGGCGCTGAAAGGCCCACAGTGAGTGGTATCCGAGCTGCTCGGCGCGGCGGGCGACGTGGATCATGTTCTCCGGGGTGGCCCACGAGCCGGAGACGGGTGGTGCGAATCCAACCTCCACCCCGGCACGGTACCCAGCCCTGTCCCCGGCGGAGACTGGAACCGGCAGGTGCGGGAGGGTCGCGTACCTCGCCATCGAGGTAACGGCCGGTGCCAGCCCGCCGGCCACAACTGCCGGGCCGGGTGGCGGCTCACGCAGCGGCGCGGAGCGTTTTGACAAACGCGTTAGCCGTCACTAACGTGTTTCTGGTGATCGACGCGTTGTCTGCCGCTGCTGAGCCCACCCGGCGACGGATTCTGCAGCTGCTCGCGTCGCAGCCCCGCACGGTGGGCAGCATCGCGGCGGAGTTCACGGTCACCCGGTCGGCGATCTCCCAGCATCTGTTGTTGCTGGCGGAAGTCGGCCTGGTGGAGGCCGAAAAAGTCGGCCGGGAGCGCATCTATCGGGTCGTTCCCGACGGACTCCGTCAGCTGCAGGCCGAGATCGACCGATTCTGGACCGCCGAACTCGACCTGTTGGTCGCCGACGCCCACGTCCTGAAGTCTCAACGGATTGAGAGAGACCACTGATGTTCACCAAGACCGTCGTCCTTCCCGTCGACATCGACGAGGCATTCGCTCTCATCACCGAGCCGGAGCGGCTGCGTCGCTGGCAGACCGTGTCGGCCCGCGTCGACCTCCGGGTGGGCGGTGACTACCGCTGGACCATCACCCCCGGCCACGTGGCGGCCGGCACCTTCCGGGAGGTCGAGCCCGGCAAGCGTGTCGTGTTCGGCTGGGGTTGGGAAGGCAACCCGGACCTCGCCCCCGACGCCTCGACCGTCTCGATCACTGTCGAGCCGGTTGCCGACGGCACCCGGGTCACCCTCACCCACGAGGGGCTGACCGACGAGCAGGCGGCGATGCACGCCGAGGGCTGGAACCACTACTTCGGCCGTCTCGAGAAGGCCGCCGTCGCCGGGGACGCCGGCCCCGACGAGTGGTCCGCCGCTCCCGAGCGGCTCGACGAGCTGTCCGCCGCCGACGCCACCCTGGCCGCGCTCCAGACGGTCCTGCGCCAGCTCACGTCCGAGGACCGCGCCAAGCAGACCCCCTGCGCGGAATTCACCTGCCACGACCTCGCCGAGCACCTGTTCGGTTCCATTGTCGCCTTCGGCGCGATGGCCGGCGTCAAGGTCGTGAACCCCGAGACGGGTTCGCTGGAGAACCGGGTGGCCACCATGGCGGCGCAGACCATCGAGGGATGGCGCGCCCGCGATCTCGACGGCACCGTCCCCGCCCCCGGCGGCGGCGAAATGCCGGCCGCCTTCGCGGCGGGCATCATGCCGGTGGAATTCCTGTTGCACGCCTGGGACATGGCCCAGGGCAGCGGCACGCCCCTGGTCGTCAGCGACGGGGTCGTCGCCTACGTCCACAAGCTCGCCGAGCAGCTCGTCCCCGGTGCCCGCGGTTCCTCGTTCGCCGAGGAGGTCGCCCCGGCCGCGGGTGCCGACCCGATGGAGCGGCTGGCCGCCTTCACGGGCCGTCGCCCCGTCGCCGGATGACAGGATCCGACGATGCAGATGCCCAAGCCCACCGACGCTGACAAGCAGTTCTTCCGGTCCGTCATCTCCGACGCCCCGGGGGTCGAGGTCAAGCCGATGTTCGGCAATCTCGGCGCCTTTGTGAACGGCAACATGTTCGCTGGGCTGTTCGGCTCGTCGGTCGGCGTGAAGCTCGCCGCCGACGATCTGGCCGAGCTGGCGACGATCGAAGGTGCGGGACCCTTCGGTCCCGCCGAGCGACCGATGGGTGGATACCTGTCGCTGCCCCCGTCGTTCACCACCGAGCAGGCGGCCGGGTGGGTCAACAAGGCCCAGGCGTACGTCGCGACGCTGCCGCCCAAACTCAAGAAGAAGCGGTAGTAGGGCCGCCTGAGTCGCGAGCGCCGGAAGGCCTCGTGGCGCAGGCGGTGGACTCAGGCCCATTCGCCCGTGAAGAGCGGAGCGACGGGGCGCTCCCGGCGTCCGATCCGCAGATCCCCGAAGATCGTGCTCCGCTCCGCTCGCTCGACCTCCGCGTCCAGGTCGATCCGCAACTCCTCGGAGGCGTCGTGGGCCGCACCGATGAGCACCATCTCGGTCCCGGGGTGGTCGAGAAAGTCGGGCGGGTCGAGCGGGGCGAAGCGACGATCGTGGAACTTTCCCTGCAGCGCGGCGGGCAGCTTGACCTTCTGCGACCCACGCAGGCCGACTCCCGGTGGGGAGGGTGCCTGCGGGTTCTTCACCGTGACGATGTAGCTCGCCTCCGGCTCGATGCCGAGTTCGTGCTGCGCCTCGCCGGGGCGCGGGGGCAGTTCGAGTTCGTACGCGAGATGGGTGTGGTCGTCGTGCCGCGCGATCACGTACGCCCCCTCCGCCGCCGGCCGGGCGGGCGGCTGCTCCCGCCTGTCGCGGGTCTTCGTCCGGTACTCACGTGCCTGCAGTGCACCGTGTAGCTGCTGAGGCCGGTCCACCACCGCGTCGACGAACGCCCAGAAGCGGTCGTGCTCCTCGATGTCGGGCAGACGCTTACGCCCGACCACGAGTAGCCGCAGATGGCGGCCGTGCCACGGGTGCATCACCACCAGCAGCCGCTGGACCTCTTCCAGGGAGTCGACGTGCTCCTCCTCGACCCGGGGACGGTAGAGGAAGTAGATGTCGCCGTCCTCCAGTAGCTCGGCCATTCGCGCCGCGTACCCCGAAACGGCCAGCGGCCAACGCGGCGCGTTTGCTCGCGTACGCCTCGGGCATTCGCGCGACGGAGCACCGTCACACGGGGAGGAGCAGGTTGTGAAGATCCACGATCCGGCCAGCCAGGCGATGCAGAAGGACTACGACGTTACCGACATCGAGCGTCTGATGGGCAAGCGGGACTGGAAGAACTACGACGAAGTGATCAACTGGCTGAAGAAGGAGGGCGACGAGGACCGACGGTTCACCCCCGGCGAGGTGCAGCACATGATCGACGACTTCTCCCGGGCGCGGGACAAGCGGATGGACTTCGTTCGTGATCCGGAGAAGCTCTGCCGGAATCTCAAGAGCAGCCGGTAGGCCCCCGTCGGGCCTCGACGCCGTAGCGGCCGT
Source organism: Micromonospora sp. RTP1Z1 (assembly GCF_033804685.1). Taxonomy (NCBI): domain Bacteria; kingdom Bacillati; phylum Actinomycetota; class Actinomycetes; order Micromonosporales; family Micromonosporaceae; genus Micromonospora; species Micromonospora sp. RTP1Z1. Next base: position 34,788 of record NZ_JAPFQV010000062.1, on the reverse strand, counting down.
CGGCGGCGCGGCGGATCCTGCCGCTCGTGACGGCGATGTGGAGCCCGTAGCGCAGCAGCTTCTCGGCGGCCTCGGTGCGACGGCGATGACCGAGCAGCTCGAGTGCGGCCCGCAGCAGCTGCTCCTCGCCCAGGTGCGGTGTCTGCTCCAACGCGTGCGTCAGGGCGTTGGCCACCTCCTCCGGCGGCACCTCCTCGAACCTACGATCGGCGCTGACCTGGGTGGTGCGGTAGCTGCGCGAGGTGTGTGGATCCATGCCGGCGGGCCAGGCGAAGACACCGATGTGGGGATGACGGTGCAGGGTCTCGCGGTCCACCAGCTTCAGCACCTCCGCGCGCCGGTCCTCCCGGGTCCGGGCGAAGCCGAACCGGGCGAGCGTGAGCCGCGCCAGACGGTGCTGCTCGATCGGCCCTTCGGCCACGATGATCTCGCGAAGGCTCTCCCGGACCAGCGACCTGATCCGGGGGTCGCTGCCGATCAGGTCGATCTCGGCCTGCTCCCCGATCACCGTCGGCACGTACGGCAGGAACGGGCTCGCCGTCGGGCTGCCCACCGGCTCGGCGACAGCGCCCACGACCGGCTGCCCGAGCAGGACGGCCGGGGCAACGGGCGCGGCAGGGGCGAGAGACGCGATCGGGGCGAGGGGCTCCTCGGCATCCGCCGGTGGCACGTCGTGTCGATCCTCGCCTTCGACGACCAGCCCCGGCGTCCCCGCGCCGGGCGAGGCGTCGACCCGCTGGGCCGGAACCCGCACGGCGGGCGAGGCACCGGCCGCCGCCGGCAGTAGCCCATCGGAGGACGCCCGCCCCTGCGAGGAATCGAGCGCGGCCTGTTCCGGCGCCGGCGGCTCGGCGCACTCCGGCTCCTCTTCGGGCGCGTTGGCGGCGGTCACCGCGGCGTCGATCTGGTCGAGGATCGCGGCGCGGTCGCGGATCCACGACGGCAGCCAGAAGCGGACCATCGCCGGCCAGCCCATGATCGAGCGCAGCAGGCTGGGCGCCGAGTCCCGGTCCGCCACGGTCGGTCGGCCGCTCCACTCGGGACCGTCCAGCATGACGGCGACCTGCCAGCGCGGCGCGCCGGGCGCCCGTACGGCGATGTCGACCGTGAAGTCGGAGAGACCGTGGGAGGTGCGGACCTCGTGGCCACGGGCGCGGACGGCGGCGGCGACCTCGTCGCGGACGCGGCTGCGCCGCTCCGCGCGGTCGGTGGCCAGGTCGCCGAGCCGGTCGACGCCGGCGGCGGCCATTTCGCAGTACGCGCGCAGGTGCTGGGTACCCACCGCCGAGGTCCGGGACAGGTCGATGTCGGACGGGTCGAACGAGGAGTAGAGGACCACCTGGCGCCGGGCCCGGGTGATCGCGACGTTCAACCGCCGCTCGCCGCCGGCCTGGCTGAGCGGTCCGAAGTTGAGCGGCAACTGGCCGGTCTCCGGGTTGGTGAAGAAGGCCAGGGAGAACAGCACGATGTCGCGTTCGTCGCCCTGCACGTTCTCCAGGTTCTTGACGAAGATGGGTTCCGCGACGGCGCCCGACAGGTGCTCGCGTACCAGGGGGTCGGGGCTCTCCTCGAGCAGGTTGAGGATGAGGTCACGCTGCTGGATGTTGAAGGTGACCACGCCGATGGACTGGGCGGCGGTGGCCGGGTCGTGCAGCCTTCGGGTGATCTCGTCGAGGATGGCGCGGGCCTCGACCTCGTTGGTCCGCGATCCGCCGCGGTCGTACTGTCCGTCGACCCGCCGCCAGGTGATGCCGGCGGAGTCGCCGGCCCCCGGCGACGGCAGGCTGGAGAGCTTGCTGTCGTAGTAGTAGCGGTTGGAGAAGGCGATCAGCGACTCGTCGTGGCTGCGGTAGTGCCAGGAGAGCCACCGCTGCGGGAGCCCGGATTCGACCGCCTCGCTGAGGATGCTCTCCAGGTCCTCGGGCACGGGCCCGTCGCCGTCGTCCGCCTCGTCCGGGGTGTGGGTGGCCTGCATGATGCTGGACGGTGGCATCTGTCGGGAGTCCCCGACCACCACCACCGCACGTCCCCGGCCCATCGCGCCGACTGACTCGGCGACGCGGATCTGGGAGGCCTCGTCGAAGATGACCAGGTCGAAGCGCTGGCTTCCGGGGGCGAGGAAGTTCGCGGCCGACGCGGGGCTGACCAGTACGCACGGAGTCAGCGCGAGGACCACGTCCGGGTACTGCGCGAACAGCTCGCGGAACGACTTCCCGCCCCGCTTGCGGCGCAATTCGGCGGCGAAGTCGGCGAAGCGGCCGCGGCGTTCCGACGGGCTGAAGGGGCGCCGGCGCACGAGGACGGAGGGAAGGTGCTCGGGCAACGCGGCGCGGAGCTGACCGGCGGCGGCCTCGAACTGGACGATCTCGTCGTCGTGCAGCTCCGGGTCGAAGTACTGCAGCCCGCCGGCGCGTACCCGCTCGGCCAGCGAGGCGGCCGCGACACCCCGCCGGTAGGCCTCCTCGGCGAGCTGCGGGTTGACCTCGCCGCGCAGCAGCTGGTCGCGGTAGTCGACGAGGCCGGCGGAGCCGAGCACATCGGCGTGGGTGAGCACGGTCGCCCAGCGGCGCAGCGGGAACAGCTCCTCGGCCCGCAGCTCGTGCAGCCAGGTCGCCCCGTCGCGCTGCCAGGCGTCGAGCCAGTGCGAGGTGGCCGCCCAGCGGGCCAGTTCCGGTGCACCGCAGCGCAGCACCCCCTGCCAGGCGCGCCACCGCGCGGCGGCGCGGTCGATCAGAACGGCTTCAGCCTCGCCGATCCCCCGGTGGAACAGTTCCCACGCCGTGGGGTGCGCGGCCAGGAGTACCCGCCCGGCCCGCGTCGCCTCGACGGCCTCCCGCAACCGCTCATCGGCGCCCGGATCGGTGGGCCGCCAGCCGCCCGGCAGGTGCAGACCGCCGAGCGCGGTGAACTGCTGATACAGGGCGGCGGCGTGCGCCTGCGCGGCGACCAGCCGGCCGGTGACCACCTCGACCTGCTCCGGGTCGACGGTGGCGCCGGCCTGGAGGTGCACGGCGAGCCGGTCGGCGGTGGCCTGCCGGCGCTTGCGCTTGCCGAACAGCTTCTTCGCCGCCTCCTGCGCCTCGGCGTGCCAGGTCGCGAGCTCGCCCACACCGAAGACGTCGGGACGGAAGGTGGTCAGCTCACCGGCGAAGCCGTGCCGGAACGCGGCCAGGTCCGCCTGCAACCGTTGCACCGCCTCGTCCCACCGGCGGTCGCAGGCGCGCAGGGTGGTCTGCCGGTCCGGCAGCAGACCGCGTACGGCGAGCCAGGCGGCCGCCTGCAGCTCGCCGATCGCCTGAGGTCCGGGGAGCGTCCGTAGCAGGTCGAACAGCTCCGGTCGGGCCGCGAGGTCGGCGCGGAGGCGTTCCAGCTCGGCGGCGATCTCGGTGACGGCGTCGGCGTGCAGGCCGTCCAGGGTGCGGCAGCCGCTGATCGCCCACGGGTGCGCGGGCCGGAGCCGGGCCGAGCGGGCGGCCGCCGGGAACTCCCGCAGCGTCGTCTCCACCCGGGTCCGCTGCTCGGCCGGCGCACCCAGGTAACCGACTGGAATGGGCGCGACAGGACCCTCCCCGTACGCCAGGGTCTGCTCGTAGGCCGACCAGAGCGACATCCCGGCGGCGTTGTCGGTGTGGACCTGGGCGGGATAGTCCGCCAGCGGCGCCAGGCGGGTGCGGTAGGCCGTCTCGACGGCCGTCCAGGTCGCGTCGCCGCCGTGGTCGTACTGGTCGAGGGCGTCGCGGAGCTGTTGGCGGATCGCGTTGATGGACTGCTTGCGGCCGTGCAGGTCGAGGGCGAACGGTCCGAGGCCGATGTGCTTGAGACGGCGCTTTACCACGTCGAGGGCGGCCTGCTTCTCGGCGACGAAGAGCACCGACCGGCCGGCGGTGACCGCCTGGGCGATCATGTTGGTGATGGTCTGCGACTTGCCGGTGCCGGGCGGGCCCTCCAGGACGAACGACTGGCCGCGCTCGGCCATGACGATGGCCTGCATCTGCGAGCCGTCGGCCGGGATGGGCAGGTGCAGCCCTGCCTCGTCGACGTGGACGTCCTGCTCGGTGCCGGCCGGGTCGTCGAAGGTGGCGCCGGAGGATTCGGCCAGGTGGCGGACCACCGGGTTCTCCATGAACCGGGGCCAGTGGTCGGTGAGGTCGCGCCACATCTGGAAGGTGGAGAACTGCAGCAGCCGCAGGCTGGCGGTCTCGTCGGTGCGGTAGTTGAGCCGGTTGTCGACCAGGCCGGCGTTGATGGCGGCCAGGGTCTTGGCGACGTCGATGCCGTGTTCGTCGAGGACCGGCTGCTCCAGCTCCGGGATCCGGACGCCGTGCTTGACCCGCAGCCACTCGATGAGGCAGTAGTTCGGGGTGGCGACCTCGGAGCCGTCGATGACGATGGCGTACGGGCGGCGGCCGGCGCCCCCCTCGATCCGCACCGGCAGCAGGAACAGCGGCGCGTACGCCTCTCCCCCGGTGGTCTTGGCGTGCACCAGCGTGCCGATGGTCAGGTAGAGGTAGTTGCTGCCGGTCTCCTGTTCCATCGTGCGCGCCTCGCGCTGCAACGAGCGCATCGCGGTCTTGTAGCGCGCCTCGGTGACCGTGCCGTAGACCCGGCGGTCGGTGCGCAGCTCCCGGGTGAGCATCTCGGCGTCGAGATCCTGCGCTCGCCGGGCGCCGGCGAGCTCGTGGACGTGGCTGATGTCGTCCTGCGGGATGATCTGGACCTGCCGGCCGTCGTGGATCAGGTCGTCGAGCAGGGCGAGCGCGCCGGCCGGCACGTGCAGCTCCAGGCCGCGGCCGCGCTTGGGCAGGTTGAGCAGGGGGTTGCGGAGGCTCAGGTCGAGCAGGGACTTCTTCCACTGCTGGATCCGCGCCGGGGAGCCGTCGGACTGCTGCGGTGCCTCGTCGCCCTCGTCGGCGAGCTGCCGCAGCTTCGCCAGCGCCACCCCGGCGGGCAACTCGATGGAGCCCACCGCCCCGGTGGGCGCCTCGGCGTCGACCGCCGGCGGGGCGACCAGCTCGTCGGGCGAGGGCAGCGGCCGGATGCCGGAGCGGTGGGCGAGGTGCACGTCGACGACGCCCTGGAGCCGCTGGCCGTGGCCGCGGAAGTGGGCGAGGCCGACCTGCACCGCCTCGGTGAACGCGGCGGTCTGCGCGCCCGGCCCGACGCGGGTCAGCTCGACCGGCACCGCCCGCCCCGAGTCGACCATGGAGACGAGCAGGTTGGTCTCGGTCACCGCGGCGGAGCCGAGGCGTTCCTCCTCGAGCAGGAAGCCGCCGAGGGCGTGCCCCTCGGTGATGAAGATGAGCGGGTGCAGCCCGGCCGCCTCCAGGCAGGCGGCGTAGGTGACGGAGAGGTCGAGGCAGTTGCCGAGCCGCCCGTCGAGGACGGCGGCGGTGGTGCGGACCTTCTGGCCGGTGTTCTCGAACGACGCCGGCAAGCTCTGGTAGGTGATGTCGAGCTGGCGCAGCGCCTCGTAGACGGCGCCGGCGATGAGCGCCGCCCGCTCGGAGCCGTCCTGGTAGCCCTGCAGGGAGCCCGAGCCGGTGCGGGCGAGCAGGATCTGCGCCGCGGCGCGCAGGACCGCGTTCACCGCCCGGGTGTTGGGTTGCACGAAGGCGGCGAGGGAGTCGTACAGGGCCGGGCTGTTGAACCACTCGTTGTGGGCCAGCACCGCCGACGGGGCGACCAGCCGGACGTCGGGGCGACCGCCGGCGCGGGCGGTGAGCCGGTAGTCGACCGGGAACGCCTCGTCGGTGCGGCCGAGCAGCCCCCGGTCCGGGGTGAACTCGCGGAAGTCGTCCCAGCCGGTGGTCGCGCCGGGCCGCAGCGGCGTGGCGAGGGTACGCGTCCACGGCTCGCTCAGGGGGCCGTCCGGGCCGAGCAGTTCGAGGGTCAGCGACACCTCCGGCAGCGGCGCGTCACCCAGGTTCGTCAGCGTCAGGTGCCGGACCAGCGGCACGCGGTTGTGCACCAGGGCGGCGTTGATGGCCGGCTGCACGAGCAGCCCGAGCGCGAGCTGGCCGTCGTCGGTGGCGAACTGGGCGAAGACGCTGTCGGGCATGGCGCGTTTCTCCAGGTAGCGAGAGGGAGGAGAGTCAGCCTATCGGTCCGTGGCCCCGCGATCGGTCCGCAGGGAGCGCGTCAGCGAAGAACGGTTGATACGTGGGCGTTCACGCACGGACCGGCATCTGCTGCGACAATGCGACGGCCACTCGGGACGTTGCCCCTTACATCGAAGTGCACTACTATTTCAACCGTCTCCACTCAGGCCGCGACTGAAGACGCCGGAAGAGATCCATCACGATTACCTGAACCGACAGTTCGCAGCATTGGTAATCGTATGGCGACTGTCCGGAAGACGCGGGGCGGTCCGATGACCAGGCGCCCGGCGGGGCTCCGCGAAGACGACGCCATGCACGTCAGGCACGCCCTTTCCCGCCTCCACACGTTGAAGATCACTCTTTCGATTTCGCCCACATTGGACGATCGACTCGCTGGCATTTGTCTGCTGCCGTTGTTCACCAAACCGTAACCGCAGGGCGAGGCCGATTGATCGGCGTCACGGAGAAACTGTCCCGGAATGGGTGGGAACCGGAAGGGGTGGGGATGAGGGGGATCCCGGCCGCGTCCCTGGTCATCGGCATTGCCTCCTCACCGGCCGTACGCAGACAGCTCGCACAACTGCTCGGCGGGACCGAGGCGTTCCTGATCGTCTCGAGCGTCGATCAGGCGCGGGAGTTCCTCGACGTGGCCGGGGCGCCCGCCGCTGCGGTGATGGTTCAGCCCGCCCAGGCCGTGCTGCCCGAGGCCGTGGGAAGCACCATTACACCGCCACCACCCGATCTGAGCGTCGACTCCGACCGGCGGGTGCTGCGCTGGCTGGACCGCGAGATCGAACTGACCCCACTCGAGCACGACCTGTTGCTGTGCCTGGTCGGCGCGCCCGGACAGGTCTGGACCTACCAGCGGCTGCACCTCGAGGTCTGGGGCAACGCGCACCTCGGCCGCGGCTCCGACATGCACTCCCTGGTGCGGAGGGCACGGCACAAGCTCGCCCGGCTGGATGCCTCGGCGACGATCCACGCGGTCCGCGGGATCGGCTTCCGCCTCGCCTCGGCCTGACCACCAGTCGCGTCTGAGGCCGCGGCTCGCAACCTTCGGAACCGGTCCGGCCCGCCTGGTCGGAAACCAGGCGGGCCGGATCTGTCAGCTGGCGTCAACTGTCAGCAGCGGGTTGGGGACAGTGCGAAGTTCTCCACCCGCGGGGCGTTGGTGATCGTCGTCTGACGGGTCTGGGGCTGCCAGCCGTCCTTGGCGACGATGATCGTCAGCGGGTTGTGCTTGCGGTCAATCCAGTAGGCGTACTTGCCCGCGGCGTCGGTGGTGAATGTCCACGAGGCCGCCTTCGAGTTGACCTGGACGAGCGCACCAGGGAGTGGCGAGTTGACCCCCTGGCAGCTCGTCCCGGTGACCGTGCCCATCAGCTTGCCCCACGACTTCGGAGGCTGCACGTTCATCGTCACCGCGACCGGCTGCACCGTGTAAGGGGTGTTCTCCTTGATCGAAACCGACCCGGAGTAGGTGCCCGGCTGGTCCACGTTCGCCGTCATCCCGACGGTGACCGTGACCTTCTCACCCGGCGCGAGCGTGGCTGCCGTCTTGTCGATCGTCATCCAGCTGACGTCCGCGGGACCCTCGGCACACTCCTCGAGCCCGGGCAGCGCCTCGCTGTCCGGCATCGCGGTGAAGCTGCCCGAGGAGCCACCGATCTTGTAGAAGCCACACGCGGCGCCACCGCGGTACCGCGGGGTGTTGGCGTTCGGCAGGTTGGACCACGCGTTGGTGGCCGGGTCGTAGGCGAAGCCGGCGTTGGTGATGGCTCCGCCCTGCACGCCGCCGACAACGAGGAGCTTGCCGTTCGCGACGGCGAACGAGCTGGCCCAGCTGTCCGCCGGCGCGTCGGCGATGGCGGTCCAGGCGTTGGCACCCGGATCGAAGGCATAGCTTGCCTTCAGTACCGCAGACCCGTCGTTACCGCCCGTGCAGTAGACGACGCCGTCGATCCCGCCGCAGGACAGGAACGCCACCGACTTCGGGTAGGCGGGCAACGTCTGCCACGTGTCGCTGCCCGGGTCGTACCGGACGACGGCGTTGGACATCGGCAGACAGCTCGCCGTCGTGCAACCGCCGACGGCGTACAGCTTGCCGTCGACGACCGCCTGCCCGGCGGCGGACCGCGGCGTGGGGTTGTCGGCCTTCTTCGTCCAGGTGTTGGCCGCCGGGTCGTACGACCAGGTGGTGCCGTCGGGGCCGGACGCCCCCCAGCCGCCGGTCGCGATGACCTTCCCGTCCACGACGCCCACGGTCATGGCGTTACGCGCACCGGGAAGATCGGCGATCGACGTCCAGCTCTGTGCGATCGGGTCGTAGACGTAGTTTTTCGCCGAGGACGCCGATCCGTTGCCGCCGGCGATCGAGTACACCTTGCCGTCCAGGTTCACCACCCGGTTGTCCATCACGTTCGCCGGGTAGTCGGCGATGTCCGTCCAGGGCTCGGCCTGCGGGCCGACCGCGGCGGAGGTTGCCGTGGCCGCCTTGCCGGACGCCGTCGCGGCGAACGACGTCGGGACGTTCAGCCGCTGCTCCGGTGCGCCGGCGGACGCGAGGACCTCCTGGTTGTTCATCCGGGACCCGTCGGCCCGCAGGAGTACGAACCCGCCGTCCCGTTCACCGAACTCGACGTCAACCGGTGCCCCGCCGGTGTTCGTCACCGTGAACGTCTTGTTGACCTTGCCGGTGGGCATCTGGACCGTCCCACTCACCTCGGTCGGCTGCACCGACAGCCGGCCGGCCGCGAGCTGGAAGTCCGCGGCGATCGCCCCGTGGGCCCGGACGTCGACCTGCTTGGTCTGGCTGACGTAGTTGCCGGCCTTCGCGGTGAACTTGTGCTGGTCGGTCAGCGACGAGAACATCCAGTAGAAGCCGTCCGCCAGTTCGGTGTCGTCCGGCGTCGCCGCGGTGGTGGCCGTCTCCGCGGGCCGGTCGTCGCTGGTGACGGTGGCGCCGTTGATGTAGCCGTCGTCGTTCTTGTCACGGACGTGACCGAGGACCAGGCCACCGTTGGTCGGCTGGCAGCTGACCTGGCTGCCGATCAGCACATTGTCGACCTCCCACCACCATTCCCACTGGGCGTCGTAGTAGTGGAACCGGACCCGGACCTGTGCCTGGCCCGCGGCCTGCGGGATCGGGACCTCGGTCACCCGCGGTCCGCGGAAGTCGGCCGCCTGCCGGAGCACGTTGGCCCAGGTGGTGCCGCCGTCGAGGCTCAGGTCGACATCCGCGCGGTCGGAGCCCAGCCAGTTGTATTCCTGGTTGAACCGGACCACCGGCGCCGTGACGTTGGTCAGGTCGACGACCGGGCTGACGAGCGAGGTGTCCTGTCGCCCGCTGGAGCCGTAGTTATCGCTGTCGATGACCGCGAAGTTGCCGGTGCCGCCGGTCAGGTTGCCGCGGTTGCCGTCGTCGGTGAACTTCCAGACCTGGCCGGTGCCCAGGTGGTCCACCACGGACCAGCCGGCCGGCACGGTGGTGCCGTCGAAGGTCTGGTACACACCGTCGGAGCCGTACCGGTATCCGGGCGCCGTCGTACAGGCGTCGGTGTTGACCGGCACGGCGACGTCGTTCGTGACGTCGCTCGACCCGACCACGACCTCCTTGGTCACGGTCTGATAGCCCGGGTACCGCGGCTCGAACTTCAGGCTGTACGTCGCCCCGGCCGGGAGTTTGACGCTGTAGTGGCCGTCGGCGGGTGTGGTGTAGTCGGACACACCTGACGGACCCTCGACGCTCACCTTCGCGTAGAGCGGCCAGCCGTGTCCGGAGCCGTCGGTAACGGTTCCGCTGACGGTGACGCTCGGCACCGCCGTCAGCGCGACGTTGGTCGTCGTGGTCGCGTCCTTGGTGACCGTCGCCGGCACCGTCCTGCTCCCGTAGCCGAACGCCGCAACGGCGACCTGGTAGTCGCCGACCGGGAGCAGCGACGAGTACTTCCCGTCGGCCCCGGTGGTCAGTTGGCGGCTCGCCGCGCCGGTCAGGGTCACCGTGGCACCGGCGATCGGCGCATTGGTGGCCGCGTCCGTGACCGTGCCGGCCAGGGTGCCGGTGTCGCCGATCGGGGCGGAGTTGAGCAGCGCGAGGGCGTCCAGCCGGCCCTCGCCGTAGACGTTGTTGTCGTCCGTGGTGCCGCCGCACTGGGTGTCGGCCTTGTCGACCGCCGAGTTGTTCAGCAGGGCGCGGGTCGCGTTGACGTCACCGACCAGCGCCGGTGCCGCCGACCACAGCAACGCGATCGTGCCCGCGAGGTGCGGGGCCGCCATCGAGGTGCCGTTGAAGCTGGCGTAGCTACTGCCCGGAACGCTCGACCGGACGTTCACGCCGGGTGCCGAGATGTTGGGCTTGATTTCGCCGTTCTGCCCGGCGCCACGTGCCGAGAAGCTGGCGATGTTGTTGTTGATGTCGTAGGCGCCGGCCGAGTAGTTGCTGACCAGGCTGCCCGGAGAGCCGCTGGTCTGGCACGCCGGACCGCTGTTGCCGTTGGACCAGGCCCCGAAGATGCCCGATGCGGTCCAGGCCAGGGTCACGTCCTCCATGAACGGATCGTTGGAGGGCGCCGTCGTTCCCCACGAGTTGTTGATGATGTTCGGCCGCTTGCTGGCGTCCGGGTTCTGACCGTTGAGGTCGGTCGGCTGGAGCATCCACTGGCCGGAGGAGATCAGCGCGGCGTCACTGGGGCAGCAGCCGTTCGCCGCGATCCACTTGACGTCAGGTGCGACGCCGATCTGGTTCGCACCGTCGGAGCCGGCCATCGTGCCCATCGTGTGCGTACCGTGGCCGTTGCTGTCACAGGGCGCGGCGGCGCAGGTCCCGGCGGCGTTGAACCAGTTGTAGTTGTGGTCGAACGTGCCGTCGCCGTTGTTGCCGCGGTAGGAGTTCACCAGTGCCGGGTGGTCGAACTGGACCCCGGTGTCGATGTTCGCCACCGTGATGCCCGCACCCTTGACGCCGTACTGGGACCAGACGTCGTCAGCGTTGATGTTCGCGATGCCCCACTCGAGGGCGTTCACCGTCTTCTCATCGGTGCCCTTGGTGACCTCGGGCACTTTGTAGTCGACCGGCGCGTACAGGCCCTCGACCTCTGCGTGCGCGGCGAAGTTCTGGGCCATCGTCAGGGAGCCGCTGCTGACCTTGATGGCGTTGGTCGCCCAGAAGGTCTGGTACTTCGCGCCCGCACCGTCGAGCTCACCTCGGATCTTGGCCTGGCTGTCGGCGGCGGTCTTCTTCAATGCGTCCGCGACCGCGGTGCCACGCTTGGCCCAGTCCTTGATCGCACCGGCCTGACTCAGGTCCCCGTGGTCGTTGAAGCGGATCCAGAAGTCGCCCTCGCTCTTGGCCTGGAGCTGCTTCGCAAGCTCCGGACGAATCTTGTCCCCCGCCGTAGCCGCACCCTGTCCTGTCCCGGCCAGCGCGGCCTGCGCGCCTGAACCGGTGGTGGCCAAGCCTGTCGTGGCGAGAAGGATCGCCGCGCCGGCGCTCACCAGAGATCTGGCTATCCGGCTCCTGTGTGGACGTCTCAGCATCGTGCCACGCCTCCCTCAGAACGACCCGGGGTTGATCGAGCCATGGTGAAGGGTGCAGGAGACTCATCTGCCGTCTGGACGGAACCGGAACTGACGAACCCCCCATGCCCCAGGCACCGCGCGGGTCACGCCGGGTGCCTGTGTGGACACTATGATCTAGGGGAAAGGACGATCAAGCACGTCACGTAAGCAACTTGTCACTATCGGCTGGTTGGCTGGCGGCAAGCTTGACAATTATTGTCACGGTCACGACGAAGCTGGGCAGAAATTGCCCACAGTCTCCGGGTGGGTGCTGTGACCGAGGACGACGAGAGCACCATGCCGGGCGGGTCCGATCCGGCCGAGGAACTGTTCCCGCTGTTGATCGCGGTGACGCCGTCGCCAGCCGAGCGGATCCGGCTCGCGGAGCGCCTCGACGGCATCGCGCCACTGCTGCTGGTCGCCGACCTCGACGAGCTGCGCAGGCTGATCGCGGCCCCGCAGCAGCTTCCCGGGGCGTCGTCCACGCGGGCGCCCGCCGCCGTGCCCGGCACACTGCTGATCGACTCGGCCCGGTCCACCGCCCGCTGGCGGGACCGCGAGGTCGACCTGACCCGACTCGAACACGACCTGCTGACCTGCCTGAATACCGAACCGGTCCGGGTCTGGAGCTACGCCGAGCTGCACCGGTCGGTCTGGCGTGACGAGGGGCTGCGGCGCAAGGCGGACGTGCAGTCCCTGGTGAAGCGGCTGCGGCGCAAGCTCAACCAACTCGGCACCGGCGTCACCATCGACGCGGTGCGCGGTGTCGGGCTCCGGCTGACCGACCACCAGCGACCAAACGTCAGCGGTGCGTGAAGCCTGCCCGACCTGGGTAACCGGCGTCCCGGATCTCGCCGGTCCCTTGAACAGGGCGTGGTCCACCGGCGGGCAAACTGCGCAACCAGTCACCACGTCGCGCTGCGAACCGAGGAGCAGGTCAGTCAGTGGGGAGCCGGCAGGTGAGGATGGCGTGCGAGTGGCGGCAGAATCGGGCGGCGTCGGGCCAGCAGCGGGGTGAACCGCTGCACCCAGCGGTAGACCGTAACGTAGTCGACCTCCACGCCGCGCTCGACCAGCAACTCCCTCAACGTCGCGATAGGACAGGTTGAACCGCAGATACCAGCGCGTCGCGACCACGATCACCTCGGACGGGAACCGGAACCCGGCGAACGCCGACTTCGGAGGCAGCCACGGGTCAGGCCGGGTCGATGACTTCACTGCTCAAGGCTGCCTCGATCTTGCCAACGCTCAATGCAACGGTGCCCTTCGCCTCCTGGAACGGCACCGCGCCTCTGGATGCCTCGTTCGGCGACCAGAAACGCCACCGGCTGTCCCGGGCCGGAAACCGGCGCATCAACCATGTCCTGCACATCATGGCCATCGTCCAGTTGCGCCACGACACCCAGGGGCGTGCGTATTGCCGGCGCAAACTCGCCGCGGCCAAGACTCCGATGGAAGCCATGCGCTGCCTAAAACGACGTCTGTCCGACGTCGTCCACAAGCAGATGATCAAGGATGCCACGGCAGCGAGGACGGGCCCGGGAGGACACGTGGGGGTGACCCTTCATTCCAGCGCGGCCGACCCGATCCCCATGGTCAACACTTCGGAACAGCCACTTCCCGGACCCGCCGAACCCCAGCCTAGAACACCGCTCCCTCGCCGCCTCTTGCTGACACCGAGAGGTGCCGTGAGCGTCCGCTTCGCGGCATGTCAGTGCGTTGAGGGACGCCAGGAGGAAACGCGCCCGGAGGGGCATTACGGCCTGAAGCGCGTGGGGCCAGTGGCGCAGAAGGATGTGGTTACCGCTTCCCCGCCAGGCAGACACTGGCCATCAACCAGCGCTCTGTCCCGCAGCGGCTCACCGAGATCGACCTCGTAGGAGACCTGATCGTTGCCGGGGCACGCTGCAGCACCGGGCTGCTTCGGAGCGACGCTGAAAGTCACGACGACCTCAGACTCGCGCATGTGAATTTCCGGCGCCAAGACCTGCCCCGTGACCCCGTTGTTGCAGCCCAGTCGCGAGACGAGGGCAGTGAACTTCGTGGACGATCTCTGAAGGCTCTGGTCCGGACCGAGACCCCAGACAGCGGCATCGCCACCCGCGCTCGTCTGTGTCGATGTACCCGACTCGGGCTCAGAGGTCCCACCTGATCTTGCGGTGGATGGTTCGGTGGCGGCCCCACATGCCGCCGTCAGGGCCGCCAGGGACGTCCACACCAACACCGAGACAAGTCGAAATCGGGTCATCACGTCTATGAGACCTGATGCTGCCTCCGTCGGTTCCACCCCAACCGCGGAACGCACGGATCTCGGCAAAGTCGGACGTCGGCAGGGCCGGCCGCGCGACTCGCGGCAGATCCGTGCGCCCGATCTTGACGGAGATCCGTTGGTCCGACGGCCCAACGCCGCAGTCGGACTGGACTACGCCGTTGGCCGGACGGGCCCCGCCGTAGCATGTTCCGCCATGCGCCGCATCGTCATCAGGCCACGCATCCAGATTCCGGTCCTGGTCGTGATCTTCGCTGTATGGACCCTGCTGGGCGTCACGTACTTCACCTCCGGAGACGTAGTGGCCGAGCGCGACTGGTTCGGCATCGTGCTGGGATGCCTACTCGTCACGAGCGGCATGGCCGGGATCTGGCGGGCTCTTCGACTCGGCGTGGTAATCGGCGGAGAGGGTGTCCGTGTCCGCGGCTTCGACAGCCGTGACCAGGTCACACCCTGGAGCGCGATCCAGTCGGTCGACTGCGTGCAGATCGACGTACGGGGAGGCTTGCCGCTCTACGCTCCCGTCCTCCGTCTCGGTGACGACGCAGACGCCATGCCTCTCTCGGCGCTCGGCTCGTACTTACGGCAGGACGCCGAGCGCAAGGTCGAACAGCTGCGGAGCCTCAAGGCCAGCGCCGCGCGTTCCTGACCGGGATGCAGAGGCGGGCGCCCGACCAGCGGCTGATGTGCGTGCGTCTTCGGCTTTCGCGAAGGAGAGTGATGTCGGCAACCGACGCTCACGTGGACGACCGTGGCTGACCGCCCCGATCCGCGCGCCGCTGGTTCAGCCCCGATGGTACGCGATGTTGATCACGTTGCCGTCTGGTGCCCGGACGAAGAACCGGCGCACACCCCATGGCTCTGTAGTCAGTGGGTGCACGATCTCGTAGCCGAGTTTCTGAGCATCTTCATAAGCACCTTCCACGTCATCCACCTGGACGGAGATGACCGGGTCTTCGGGTGCGGTTGCGTCGCGCGTCACGAGTTGGACGTTCGCCCCGCTGTCGGGAGAGGTGTAGCGGGCCACCCATCCCATGTTGAACTCCTCGGTGCTCAGCCCGAGGTAGTCGGTGTAGAAGCTCCTCGCTGCCTCAACGTCAGCCACTCGAAGGTCGGCCATAACTCGCATGACCCGCATGTGGTCCTCCTGCTCACAAATGGATGCTCATGATTGTCTTCCGAATGCTGCGGCTTGTCGACTCGCGCACTCCGGTGATGGCCATTCTTCCGTGGCGCACGACGAAGATTACCGAGCGCGACGCGCCACGCAGTCGGGTAGGCGGGACGCATTGCTGCGTCCCGCCCCCCTCAGAACCGTGCGTGCCACTCGTCGCGGCACACGGCTCAAGCAAGCCGCTTGGGCGATTTCAGGTGTGCTTCTGCAGGTTCCTGACCCTGGGCCAGTCGCCTTCCTTCGTCGCCTTGAAGATCCTGCCCCGTAGCCGCCGTACGTTCTCCTCGTGGCGCCGCCAGGCGACGGTGTCCCACTGTGGAGAGACGTCCTCAGGTCCGTTCACTCCGAGGGCCGCCATCGCAACATCGAAAGCTAAAGCCGTCATCGCGTCTAACTTGTCCTTCGGTTCGGGTGGTTGCGGTGCGTCGTCGTCAAAGGCTCACCCGCCACACGTCAGCCTGCTTTCGCAGCCGGGCACAAGGTCCGGTATCCGGCCGGTTATACGACAACGACCGGTAGGAGGACCGGTCTAAACGTTCCCGCTTTCCCGTTGCCTTTCAGCCTGCCGGCGTTCGCTTCTTGGGCGTCCTGTTCCCGCCACGGAGTTGGGCTCTCCTCACGGTCGGCTTACCACGACATCCGAGGACGTCGTGGACCGTGCCGGGGTTTCCACGTTCCACACGCGTGAGACACGGCCGGGTCGGGTGCCCTCTTGACCCCGGAGGCGACGGTATCCACACGACCGTAGATGAGTCCTCGGTCGTCGTCTGCCGACTCTCAGCGGCTAGCCTCTTTATCTCCCCGGCACCACATGTCCGACCCGGGGAATTGCCGTGACGAGGCATCAACGAGGGTTCACCATATTCACCCTTTCGGCCTTCCCCTCACCTGTGACTCCCAGTCGGTGCGGGAGTCCTTGGGCTTTCCCCTGAGCTTCGCACCCAGCCATTACTAGCCACGCACGTCAGGGCGGGGACCGGTCTCGGACACTGACCGGGAGCTACGTCTCGGGCATCTACACCCGACCTCCAATCGACGTACTCACTCAACACGTGCGACCTCGTGTCGCACCTCAATTCGGCAGAGCCGGGTCGTCGGTGCGCGACCGCTCGTGACGCGCCGTGACGCCCGGCCGGCGGCAGATCCGGACGATCCCTCAGTGAAGAGCGCCTACTCAAACGCCTCGGCTGGCCCCCAATCCGATCAGGAATCGAGAAGCGCCAGGGTGTCGTCGGGCCTAGCCTTCCTTCAGATGGCCGGCATCTCGCCGAGCCTTAGCGTCGAAAGGCAGCCCGGAAATGCCCGCGAAGAATTCCAAGACCGAGTCCGACGGCTTCAGCGCCGAGGAGCGTGCCGCGATGAAGGAGCGCGCCGCCGAGCTGCGCGCCGAGGGCAAGAAGGGCGCCAAGAAGGCCGACGAGCTGCAAGCGGTCCTCGACAGGATCGCGCAGATGGCGCCGGAAGATTGTGCGCTCGCCGAGCGCGTTCATGCGACGGTGACCGCTACCGCCCCTGAGCTGTCGCCAAAGACCTGGTACGGGATGCCCGCCTACGCGAACGCGGACGGCAAGGTCGTCGTCTTCTTCCAGGACTCGGGCAAGTTCAACTACCGGTACTCGACCCTGGGCTTCCAGGACGCGGCCAACCTCGACGACGGGGACCTGTGGCCGGTGTCGTACGCGCTCCAGAAGTGGAGCCCCGTGGTAGAGAAGAAGGTCGTCGAGCTGGTGAAGGCTGCGGTCTCCTGACCGTTGCCGCGATCGCCGCCCGTAGCGCTCGGTTAGCGGTGCGGACGGCTCCGCCTCAGCACCCGCCGTCACGACCCTCCGTGCCACATCTCTGAGCGCTTTCTCGCATGCAGTCACGCGTGAAGGACGGGCACCGACAGCGGATGACAGGACATCCCAGCGTGGCGAGTCGAACCGACCAGATGACCGGCGAGGAGCAGTAGGAGGGCCAAGATGTGACCAGGTCCGGTCGGAACCACGGTTACCGTATGACCAGGGATTCGAAGCCGTCGGGCCTGACCGTTAGCTCCCGGCAGTAGAGCCGACGATCATCGTGCCCACAAAGCCGCACCAGACGAGGACGAACAGCCCGTAGATGGCGGTGAAGATCCAGCCGACCACGAGACCGGCGGTGGCAAGCTCAACCCCGCGTTCGCCTGACTGGGCGATCTGCTTCTTGGCCTTGTTGCCAAAATAGATGCCCAACGGCGGGAACACCATCGCGCCAAAGACCAGCGCGAGGATCGCGTACATGTTGACCGGCGGAGGGTACGCATAGGGCGGATACGGCGGGTAGCCCGGCGTCGGGCCTGGCACCGGTGGGGGTTGCTGAGTCGGCGGCTGGTCGGTCATGTTGCCCTCCGAACGGGTGGCGGCTACCTCCACAGTGTGAAGGAGCCCGCAAGCGGGCCCCCGGTGACACGGTGGCCGTGTTCGGCGCCGGCACCATCGGCCTGCTCAGCGCCTACTCGGCCCTGATCCGCGGTGCCCGCGTCGTGTACTGCGTGGACGGGGTGGACGCCCGGCTGGACAAGGCCGGCGAGATCGGAGCGGTCCCGATCGACTTCCGCCGCGGCGACCCGGTCGAACAAATCCGCGACGATCGGGCCCGGGCAGGGCTGCCCCTCGGCGAGGAGAAGCTGGGCGGGACAGACAAGGTGGTCGACGCGGTGGGGTTTCAGGCCCGCGATCGTGAACTCCCCGACCGGGAACGCCCCGACCAGGTGATCTCGGACGCGGCACGGCTGGTCAACCCGGCCGGCGCGATCGCCGTCGCCGGGGTGTACCCGGACAAGGACCTGCACCCGGGCCCCGGCGCGACGGCCCACGAAGACCTGGTCGCGCCGTGGGGGACGCTCTTCGGCAAAGGCGTCGCGGTCCGGTTCGGCCGCACCCACGACCGCCGCTACACCCGGCTGCTGCGCGACCTGGTGGTCTCCGGCCGGGCCAGGCCCGGCGTAATCGTCACCCACCACGGCAGCCTCGCGGACGCACCCGACCTGTACCAGCGCTTTGACCGCCGCGAGGACGGGGTGATCAAAGCGGTGCTGCACCCGTGAAACCAATCCGAACAGCCGGCCTCAAAATTGGCCCTCTCGAGCGGCTCCCGCCCGTCACCGCGTACGCGCCGCGGGCACAGCAGTCGTCGTAGCGCTGCCGCCGCCTGTTGGGGGACGACACCGTTGCCGAGCACGCGCAGCGCGGCAGTGCGGGGCAGGTCGAGGTCGGTGACCCATCCCGGGTCCAGGCCCATGAGCCATTGCACGAACGATGGCGCGAGGACGGGTTTGCCGTGCCGGCCGAGCTGGGTCGGGTCGGGGACGGCCTCCGGCTCACCTACCAGCCGGAAACGCAAACGGTGCGCGCCTACCCGGGGCGGCCGCGGGTAGGCAGGGGGTTCGCACAGGCAAACGTATGGCGCAACCGCGGGAGGCCGCGATGACTGGGAACTGGAACGAGCGGGCTGAACCGCCGCCGGAAGCCGACGCGCTGGAGCAACAGCAGGACGAAACGGAGGTCGGTCCGCCGAACACGGTGTCGGCTGCCGTACCGGAGGCGTCTGAGGCGGACCTGGCGGAGCAAGGCGTCCTGGTGCCGAATCACGAGGGTGACAGGCCCACCTCGTTGCCGGCCGAAACCAACCCGACCGACGCCCTCGAACAGCACCAGGAGATTCCCGTCCCCGACGAGGAGCGCCGGGACTGAGCGCCGGATTCCACCGAGGCGCTGGAGTGAGTTCAGTCGAGGGCCAGCTTCAGCTTCGGCCGGGCGGTCAGCGTGTCGCTGTTCACGAAGGCCAGATCGATGGCCGGGTCGGTGAAGGCGATCGGGATGGGCGACGTGATCGGAATTTCGTCGGGCAACGGCAGGTCGGGGGCCAGCGTGATCTTGATGCCGGGCAGCCGCCCGACGAAACGGGTCGTGTAGAAGGTGACGTCGCCACTGACCGTCAAGCGGTCGGCGGCGAACCGTTTGGTCCGGCCGGACGGGCCGGGCGTGCGAAGCAGAAAATCGTCGGTTACCGCCTGGTCCATCCTGAACTTCAGCACCGTGAGGGTGCCGTCGGCGGTGGGCAGGTCGACGATCCCCTCGATCCGGAGCCCGGTCATGGTCACCTTGGAGCCGGTCAGCTTCGACGGGGTCGCCGCCACCACCGGCTGCCCGGGTTCGGCGGCGATCCGCGGCAACGGCTTCCCGGCCTCGACGCCGCCGCTCGGGTTCGGCGACGGCCTCGGTCGGGCGCAGTCGACGCCGGAGATCGGGCAGGTCGGCCCGTCCCGCGCCGGGGCGGGCAGGGCGGACGCCCGCGCCGGGCTGGGAGCGGCGAGCGCCATAGTGGCGAAGAGGCCGAGCAGCCCGAGCAGCACCCCGAGGAACCGCGGATCGCGCTCCCGGGGCACCGGCCGCTCCGCCTCCGGCCCACCGGCTCGCCGGAACGTCGCGGGCCCACCGGTCTCCTCGTACGCGGCGGGCGCCGGCTGAGCCACGCGCGGGCCGATCGGTTCCCGGCCCGACATCAGCTCGTTGACGAGGGCCGGCTGCTCGCGCTCGGCGCCGTGGGGGCTGCGTCGGGGGCGGGCAGGTCATGACCCGCGTCGTCCGACGACTCGTCCCCCACCGTCCCGTCGCCGGCCGGCTCGTCCCCCACCGTCCCGTCGCCGGCCGGCTCGTCCCGCACCGTCCCGTCGTCTGCCGGCTCGCCACCGGGCAGGGCGGTCGGGTGGGGGTCCGGCACCCACGCGAAGCCGAGGGCGCTGCCCACCGTGCCGAGCAGCAGACCGACAAAGAAGCCGCCGAGGTTCACCCCGATCAGCGAGAAGAGCGTGGTCACCGCGGCGACCACGGCGTAGAGGATCCGGTGCTGCGGCCTGAACCACATCAGCAGCCCGCAGGTCACCAGGATGGCGGGGACCAACCAGGAGAGGAAGCCGGTCGGCCCCATCTGGAAGGAGAGACCACGGAGCGACATCTGAGTGGTGCCGAAGATCTCCAGGCCGGCCAGGGCGGTGAGCAGGCCGCCCCAGAACGGCCGTGTCCGCCGCCGGCGGCGCAGGCCACCCCATGCCTCGCGGAGCCGGCCAGGCCGGACGTGCTGCGGTTCGGCGGTTGTCACGCATGCCTCCTGCCGGATGAGGGGTCGAGGGCAGGGAAGGGGCACGCGGAGCGTGCCCTCGGCGGGCCGCGGTGGTCAGCTCAGAAGCATTCCTTGGCGGCCGCGCCGACGTTGACCTTCAGCTTCAGCCCCGTCAGGTTGAACGTCCCGGCGTGGGTGGACCGGGCCACCTGTCGGAGGTTCTTGATGGTCACCGTGTCGGCCTGCTGGCCGAAGCCCTTCCTGTCGCCCGTCGCGCCGGCGGGACCGCCCTTGACGGTCGACGCGTCCTGTCCGATGTTGATGTTTGTGAACCGGGCGTCACCCTCGAGCGATTCGACGTCGATCAGCAGGTCGGTCGCGGTGGCGGGCTCGCCGCCGCCACCGGCGTTGATGGTGAGCACCACGGGAGCGCCGGGCGCCTTCACCGACTGGCAGAGGTCGAAGAGACTTGCGTTGCGGATACCGGTGACGGCCACCGGGTGCTTCGTGCCGTCGATCTCCTCGGCGATGCCGCCGAACTGGACGAAACCCTCACCGCGCAGCTCGGAGGCGGAGATCTTGAACGTCTGCCCCGAGACCGCGAACGAGGCCGCGACCGCGCCGTTAGCCATGCCCAACACGATCGCGCCGGCGACGGCGGTTGCCGGCACGAACATCGCGGCGAACCGCCGCCACCTGGTACGCCCCGGGTTGTCGAACCGATCCTGCACGATTCCTCCTCAAGGTGGATGTCGCGCGGGTTGGCCGAGCGGATGTGACGGCCCCGCACCGGGCCTCGCCACCTGTTACCGGCAGGTAACTCAGTTGCAATGTCGGTGCGGCCGTGCCGCGCATATCACAACACCCTGCCTATCTGACGCTAACAGAATGCTGACACTCCGTGGTGAACTTCCGGCAGAGCGTAAGGCAGATCGTCCAGCCCTCGATCGGGGCTATCCCCCGGCCATCGCCCCGAGGATGATGAACGGTTCCTCGCCGGCGCTGACCCGCTCGGGCAGTGCTGCGTCGGGCGACTCGTTCGACAGGTCCTCCTCGCAGGCGTAGAAGCGGACGAACGCGCGGCGTTTGCCGCTGTGGCGGTCGCGGATGGTGCCCAGCAGCATCGGGTATCGCGCCTCGAGGGTGTCCAGTACCAGGCGCAGGGTGACCGGCCCAGCACCCTCGACCGGATCGGTCACCTCGAGACGTACCTCGCCGGTGACGTGAGCCAGGTTCTTCAGGTGGGCCGGGAGGACCACACGGATCACGGCAGCACCTGGGCTTCCACGGAGAGCACGGGCGGCAGGTCCCGTACGATCGGCGCCCAGCTGTCGCCTCCGTCGGCCGAGTGGTAGACCTGGCCACCGGTGGTGCCGAAGTAGATCCCGCACGGGTCGAGCGTGTCGACCGCCATCGCGTCGCGGTACACGTTGACATAGCAGTCGGACTGCGGCAGGCCCGTCGTCAACGGCTCCCAGTCGTCGCCTCCGGTACGGCTGCGGTAGACGCGCAGCTTCCCCTCCGGCGGGTAGTGCTCGGAGTCGCTCTTGATCGGCACGACGTAGATGGTCTCCGGCTCGTGCGCGTGCACCGCGATGGGGAACCCGAAGTCCGACGGCAGGTTGCCGCTGACCTCGCGCCAGTTCGCACCGGCATCGTCGCTGCGCATCACGTCCCAGTGCTTCTGCATGAACAGGGTGTCCGGCCGGGACGGGTGCTGGGTGATGTGGTGCACGCAGTGGCCGACCTCGGAGTCCTGGTCGGGGATCTCCCCGGAGCGCAGGCCCTTGTTGATCGGCAGCCAGCTGGCGCCGGCGTCGTCGCTGCGGAACGCGCCCGCCGCCGAGATGGCGACGTAGATTCGGCCCTTGTTCACCGGGTCCAGGATGATCGTGTGCAGGCACATCCCGCCGGCGCCGGGCTGCCAGGCCGGTCCGGTCGGGTGGGTACGGAGGGCGGTGAGCTCTGTCCACTTCTGACCGCCGTCGGTGGTGACGTAGAGGGCGGCGTCCTCCGCCCCCGCGTACACGGTGTCGGGGTCATCGCGGGAGGGCTCGAGGTGCCAGATGCGCTTGAACTCCCACGGGCGCGGGGTCCCGTCGTACCACAGGTGCTCACCGACCTCGCCGGAGTAGGCGAAGTCGTTGCCCGCCGTGGTCCAGGTCCTGCCGCCGTCGTCCGACCGCTGGATCAGCTGCCCGAACCAGCCACCGGACTGGGACGCGTAGAGCCGGTCAGGATTGGCCGGCGACCCGGTGAGGTGGAAGATCTCCCAGCCGCCGAAATGAGGTCCCTCGACCGTCCAGTCGCCGCGCCTGCCGTCCGACGTCAACGTGAACGCGCCCTTGCGTGTACCCACCAGCACCCGTACGCCGCTCATCCCCTCATCCTTCCACTCGTTTCCCCTGGGTGAAACCGTCCACCACGCCGACACTCGTCGGTCTCCGTCAGTCGTACTCTTCGGGTACGACGAATCGGCGTCTTTGGATCGACAACTAGGCCGTGGCGGTGTCGCCGGGTCAGCATTCCGCTGGGCCGGGCCTGTCGGAGGGGCCGGGTAGCGTCCCGTACATGACTGGCCCTGGCGACGTCCCACCGGAGATCCTCGACCGACTCCGGCCCGTCTGCCTCGGGCTGCCGGAGACCTACGAGGAGCCAGCGTGGGTGGGCACGCGCTGGCGGATCCGCAAACGCACGTTCGCCCACGTGCTCACGGTCGACCCCGACCACCAGGCGGCCTACGCCCGAGCTGCCGCGACCGACCAGCCGATCTGCGTCCTGACGTTCCGGTCGCCCGGCGGCGAGATCGCCGGGTTGATCGCCAGCGGCCACCCGTTCTTCAAGCCGGGCTGGGGCGCCGACGTCGTCGGCATGGTGGTGGACGACGGCGTCGACTGGGACGAGGTCGCCGAACTGCTCACGGAAAGCTACTGCGTTCTGGCGCCGAAGAGGCTGGCCGCCCTGGTCGACCGACCGTTCGAGCTCGGGTAGCGGCGGTGACGGCGGAGATCCGGAAGATTACTGGCGAAGAACCCGGGCCTGGGTAGCCGGTCGAACGGTGGTGAGGAACATGGTCAGGGCGACGACCTGAATGCTGGCCACGGTGATGATGACGGCGGTGATCGAGTAGTCGTAGAGGGCGCCGATGAGCAGCCCACCGACCAGGGTTGCCCCGCCCAACCCGGCGGCGAAGATGCCGTAAGCGGTGCCCCGCCGAGCGGCGGGGACGATGTCGGCGATGGCCGCACGCATGGTGGATTCCTGGATGCCGAGCACGGCGCCCCAGGCCAGGACCCCGGCGACCGCGGTCGCCGGGGTCGTGGTGAAGGCAGCCAGCGGGATCAGGGCGGTCAGGACGGGTACGGCGGCCAGTACCCGGACGCCGGCCCGGTCATACAGCCATCCGGAGGCCAGCGCGGCGAACGCGTTGATGCCCATCGCGGCGGCGTACACGACCGGGACCGCCGCCACCGGTACGACGTGCCGCGTGGCGAGGTGGAAGCTGAGCACCCCGAAGGTGGCGTAGCCGGCCGTGGTGAGCACCGTGAAAGCCAGGTAGATCCAGAACACGCCGGGTAGCCGGCCGCCCGGCGGAGCGGGCGCTGCGCCGGGTCGAGGGCCCGGTTCGAAGCGACGCGGGTCGGGCACGCCGGCGCGCAGCCAGAGCACCAGGAGCATTCCCGCCACGGCGGGTACGGCCAAGGCGAGGAACGCGGGCCGGTAGTTGTGGGCGGTGGCGGTCAGTACGGCGGCGACCAGCAGCGGCCCGGCAACGCCGCCGGTCTGGTCGAGCGCTTCATGGACGGCGAAGCCCTTGCCTCGGCCCACTGCGGCAGCAGCGTGGGAGATCATGACATCCCTCGCCGGGCCGCGGATCGCCTTGCCGGCACGCTCCGCGATGAACAGCGCCGCAGCGAGCCACAGCGCGGTGGTCAGCCCGAGAGCGGGCACGGCGACCATGGTCACGGCGTAGCCGACCAGGACGAGCGGCCAGTAGGCGCTGGTACGGTCGGCGAGGGGCCCGGTGGCCAGCCGCCCGGCCAGGGCGAACGCCTCCCCGGCGCCGGTGACCAGCCCGACGAGGGCCGCGGATGCGCCGAAGGTGGCCAGGTAGGGGCCGATGACTGACCGGGCGCCCTCGTACACCACGTCCGACAGCAGGCTGACAGCACCGAACGCGGTCACGAACCGCCACGGCGTCCACCTGATCGTGAGCGCGGTGACTCTCACCCATGCAGTCTTGCCTACCGGCAAGCTGGTCGGGCCTAGATCAGCCCAGGACGGCAGACTGTACGCCCACGGTCGCCGACTCGCCGCCGACGTCGAGCCTTCCCTATGAGGCCCGGTGGATCTGTCTAGGCGACGTGGTCTGCCTGGGGCACGGTGCTGAGATAGAGGAAGTCCGTCACGCCGATCACCCCGACGATTTGGCGGACCATCGGCGGCATGTCCCGGCGGGTGGGGTCGTGCACGAGGCGAGGACGGGTGAGGCGCACTCGCCGGCCGAGGATCTCGACCTCACAGCCGTCGGCCGCCAGCACGTTTCTCGCCCAGTCGGTGATCCCGTAGGTCAGGGCGGCGACGTAACCGTCGGACGTCCGGAAGATATTGATCGGCGTCCGGTACTCGCGACCGGAGCGGCGGCCCCGATGGATGATGACGCCGAAGCCGGGCAGCCACCCGGCCAGCGGACCGGTCACGCGGTTGGTGGCGACCCGGTTGAACCGCGCCAACCGTCTGGGTAACACCATGGCCACCATGTTCCCCCAAGCGCGATCGAACCGTCCGCCGACACGTCGATCGCTGCAGCGGTTAGGAGATCGGCGGACACGGAGGCCGGTCAACGTCCGAGGCGGACCTCGATCTCCAGCTCGACGTCGTCACGGACCTTGAGGGCGCCGAGAAAGGCCGAGTACGGCTTGATGCCGTATGCCGACTGCGTCACCACCGTTGTGGCGCGGTACCGGTCGGGCGTCACTTCGCGCACCTGCACGTCGATGGGGGTGGCGACCCCGTGCAGAGTGAGAGTTCCGCTGATGGTGGCGGAGTCGTCGCCGGTGACGACCCGGGTGGACTCGAAGGTGGCCGTCGGGTGGCGGTCGACGTCCAGCGTCCGCCGGGCGTTGTTCTCGATCTCGCCCCGGTCCTTGTCGGTCAGCGGCCGCGCACCGCCGGTGCCCTCCCGCACGGCCAAGGACCCCAACTCGACGCGCGCCGTCGCGGTGGCATCCGCCGGCCCCGTCTCGGGCACGTCCAGCTCCACCGACCAGTCGGTCACCTCGATGGTCAAGTCGTGGCCGACGGTCGAGCCGACACCCTTGCGGCCCGTGCGCAGCAGCATCCGCCCGTTGTCCGGGCCGAACCGCAGCATGCCGGTGCTGATCGCCACCCGCTTAGCGTAGGCGAAATGACCGTTTCCCACCCGGTCGACGCGATGACTGGTCCGCGGCGGGTGCCGAGCGGCGGGTGCCGAGCCGCCTGCTGGACCAGGGTCGCCGCCCGAAGAGTGATGGGATCTGGAGCGGGCGGCTGTGCCGGCAGGTGCTGATACAGGATGGCGACATGCGACTGTGCGACCGTGTCCTGGTACATCAGGTTCACCCGGTCAAGGTTTCGGCGGATGTCACCGCGAGCCTGGTTTCGAACCTCTTGCTCTGGTGTTCGCGACCGAAGGCGGCCGCCGTGGTCCGTGTCGCGATGCCGGTCGCCGGTTCGGTGGCTGTGCTCAGCCTGGCGGACCTTGGCGCCCTCGCCCGCACGCGGCGGGGACGCTGGGTGCGGGCGCACATGCCGCCGTCCGCTCAGGCGGTGAGGCTGGTGGGCGACGCGGTGATGGCCGTCGGCGCCCGCCGACGCAGCCCGGCGCTACTCGTCGTGGGCGCGCTGGTGATCGTGGCCGGCTGGTCGCACCCATGGTGGCCCTATGTGAGAGAAGTTCGTTGAGCTGCGGGGCGGGCTCAGCGCTCCCGCGCTGGCATCCTGGATGGTCCCACGTGCCGATCGAGCCAGTCGCCGAGCGGCCGCGTGGTGTGCAGGAACTCCACTATCCGCCGCTTGGCCGCGGCCGTACCCAGCCAGCTGGCGACCGGCCACTGTTTCCAGGCAACCAGGCCTTTGTTACGGAGCAGGTCGGCCCGCGGGTGATCGCGCGGATATCCCCGCGGCGCGGTCTTGAGCGCCTCCCGGCCACCGACCTCGATCTGGTGACGCTCAATCTCCGCAATGATCTTTTGCAGCTCTCCGCCGCTGGCGTCGTCGGCCACCGCCTGGCGGTACCGCTCCAGCTGGTCCGTGGCCATCATCCACATCCCGTTGCCGGCGGCCAGGCCGTCGGCGGAGAGCTGGACGTACCCGCGGTGCTCGAGCACCGCCCCGATCGCGGTCTTGTACGGTGATTTGTCGGCGCTGAACCGGACGTCTCGATTCGGCCGGAAGATTTTGCCCTCGCCGAACTCGGGCTCCAGCTCGGCGAGCAGCTCCGTCATCGGAGCGTGCACCTGGTCGTCGTAGATCGCCTTATGCGCAGTCCAGTATGTCTTTGAGTTGTCGGCCGCAAGTCCCTCGTAGAACTCCAGAGCCTCGGCTGGCCATCCCTTGAACACCACGATGCCGAGGGTATCGCGCGGACCCATAGTCGGCGGGATGGTTGATGCGTGCCCCGGGCGCCCCCTCTAGCATGCCGCCATGCCGACACACCTGAGCTTGGAAGATCACCTTGCGGCAATTGTCCGCAGCGGCGCCGCCCTGCGCGAGGCGGCTGCCGCAGCTGGGTTCGATGCAACGGTCCCCACCTGTCCCGGCTGGGATGTCACCGAGCTGGTGACCCATCAGGGCATGGTGCACAGATGGGCGGCGGCGAACCTGCGCGGCGACACCGACCACGACACCTCAGCTTCACAGGCCGAGGGCAAGGCCGCCGCCGATCTGCTCCGCTGGTACTCGGACGGCCTCGCCGCCCTGGTCGATACCGTGCACGAGACAGCGGAGGACGCCCAGGCGATGGTCTTCCTCAAGGACGCCCCACCGCCGCGCCGATTCTGGGCGCGGCGCCAGGCCCACGAGACGACCATCCACAGCGTTGACGCGATCTCGGCCGTCCATGGACGGTGGCCGGGAGCGTCGGACGTGGACATCGATCCGGTGCTGGCTGCCGACGGGATCGATGAGCTTCTGACCGGCTTCATCACCCGAGGGAAGGGTCGGCTCCACTCGGTCGAGCCGTACACCGTGATGGTGAGGACCGACGACACCGGTCACGCCTGGACGGTACGGATCAGCGAAGGCCCGATCGTGACCATGCAAGGGGAGGCCAAGCGGGCGGACGTGGTGTTCTCCGGCACCGCGGTGCAGGTCTACCTGAGCCTCTGGAACCGCGCGGACGAGATCGCCACGGAGGGCCGATCCGACGTCGTCGACCAGTGGCGATCTCAGATCCAGATTCGCTGGAGCTGACGTGACGAACGATCCCACAGCCGGCTGTCGATGCAGCTCGTCTGCCCTGTCGCCACCGGGTACGACAAGACCGCCACCTCGTACCAGGCGGCGGTCACGGTCGCCGCGCTTCACCTGAGGTGAATCGGCGCTGCATGCGGCATTGCTCAGGGGAAATTGGCAGGATGGGGCCATGGCCACGGTCGCTGTGATCGGTCTGGGTGGGATGGGTAGCCGGATGGCGGGCCGGCTGCTCGATGCCGGCCATGACCTCGTTGTCTGGAACCGCACGCCACAGCGGGCCAGCGATCTTGTGGCGCGTGGCGCGGTCGCTGCCGACAGTCCGGCAGAGGCTGCCCGCCGCGCCGAGATGGTCATCACCATGCTGTCCGACCCGGCGGCGCTCCAAGAGGTGGCCGAGGGCCCGCAGGGCATCCTCGCCGGTGCCACCGCCTCGACGACGCTCGTGGAGATGTCCACGGTCGGGCCGGCTGCCGTGCGACGGTTGGCAGGGATGCTGCCGGATGGCGTTGGCCTGCTCGATGCGCCGGTGCTGGGCAGCGTCTCGGAGGCCGAGTCGGGTTCGCTGCGGATATTCGTCGGAGGGCCGGAGCCGCTTGTCCAACGGTGGATGCCGGTGTTGGGCGCGCTGGGCTCGCCGCTGCATGTCGGGCCGCTCGGTGCCGGCGCGGCCGCCAAACTGGTCGCCAATTCGACTCTCTTCGGGGTGCTCGCTGTTCTCGGTGAGGCGCTCGCTCTCGCGGACGGGCTCGGTCTGCCGCGTGACATCGCGTTCGAGGTCCTGTCCGCGACTCCCGTCGGCTCGCAAGCGGATCGGCGGCGGCCAGCGATCGAGTCCGGCCAGTTCCCGCTGCGGTTCGCGCTGTCACTCGCCCGTAAGGACGTCGATCTGGTCGTGTCGGCCGCCGAGTCGGCAAGTGTCGAACTGCCGGTCGCGGCGGCCGCCCGGCAATGGGTCGTGGCAGCCCAGGAAGCTGGCCTCGGCGACCGGGACTACTCGGCCGTAATCGCGCACATCACCGACACTGCCCGATCAGCCTGAAACCCGGCCGTGCGACAGGCCCGTCAGGTGGCGGTTGAACTCCGGCTGCACGGTTCAGCGGCGTCGACTCAGCCGCTCCCAGGCGCGGCGCCGGTCCACCTGCACCGGGTTGTGTTCCGCGTCCTCGACCACTCCGGCCGGCGGGTCCTCGCCCGGATCGTGCATCTCGGCACCGGGTACCGACAGCACGACGCCCCGCTCGTACAGGTCGGCGATCTGCTCCCGGTGGGCGAAGCGGTGGTACCGGTCCGGCCCCGGCGGTGCCACGATGACGCCGTGGAAGATGTCCAGCCGTTCGTCGGCGAGCACGTGCTCGACCACGCCGACGGGTGCCGAGTCGACGTCGTAGACCCGGGTGCCGACGGCGAGCGCGAGGTACGAGACCTTCGCGCCGAGATCCTCCACAAGGTTCACCGTACCCGCCGCCGGATCGCCATGGGCCCGATCACGACGGCCGGTCTGGCCATGACCAGGGCTGCCGACAGCGCCGATCGTCAGGCTCAGGCGGAGGCTTCCTCCCCCGGTCCCAGTCGGCAGCGGCGTACCCGCGTGCGGCGCGGGCACACCTGCTGCTGCCTCGACTGTGCGTGCTACGAGCGGGGGTGCCGCCCGCCACCGGCACCCACCGGTTCGATCACCTGCCGGAACTCCTTCGGAAGCTGGGCCACCGTGTCCTCGAACTCTTCACGGGTAACAGCCTCACGTAGCGTGGTGAGCGCCGCGCGGACCCCGGCACCGGCGAGCGCAGGGTCGACGCCCGGGCGTTCCGCCACCCGCTGCACGAAATCTTCGAGCCCGAGCAGATACTTGGCCTGTTCATGTCTAAGCGGTGTGCGCAGGTGATCGTCAAGCCCTTCCGGAAGCTGATAGGCAAGGTCCTCAGCCTGGCCGGAGCTGATCCGACATGCCAATGTCTCCAACGTCGCGCGGGTGAGTGCCGCCGCCTGATCGGTCGACACCTTTGCCCGCGTGGCCACTGCGTTGATGAAATCCTGGTATTCCACCTGATTCTCCTCTCCGGCCGGATCGCCGTCCAACCGTTGCCGACGCGTCCCATCGCTCCACGATCGAGGCCGAGTGGGCGGATGCCCGGGATGGATTGGAGCGAGCATCTGAGCGCCAACACCGGGGCGGGAGTTACGAACCCCTGACCTCGATGCGCCCCGGTCGGGTTCAGGGCGCCTTGCACACGCGTACCGTCAATGGCACCTCACCTCAAGGGCCGGGGCGAACTCCTGCCTCGCTCGACAGCCTGCCCCGGAGAGGGGTGACGATGCCTCATCCCGATCGGGCGAACCGGCAGGTGCTCCCCGACGGCGACCTCCTCGAGATTCCGACGATCGGGAGGGTGAGCTGGTCGACCGTGAGGCGGCCGCGAATTGCCGGGCCGGAGTCGCGAGGCCGGGTCAGCGGCGCAGGCGGCGGGCGCAGGGGCCGTCGTGGTCGGCGCGGAGCAGGCAGCGCCGGCCGCCGGGCATCAGCAGGTCGCAGAAGACCCGATGGCGTACGTCGCAAGGGGCGGCTGGCTCCCGGCTTTGACGCTGACCTGGTCGCCGTTGAAGGCGATCCCCTCGCCGACGTCACCGCTCTGCGCGCCGTCACGGCCGTGTTCCGCGCCGGCCATCAAGTGCGCTGACGCCCGGGGCTTCAAGACAGCGGCGACGGGTGAAGGACCTCTACGAACAGAATGGCCTCGTCGACGATGGGTGTCGGCGCACCGACGCGAATACGCCCCCGTCCGCCGGACAGCGCTTTGCCTGTCGCCCAGAGCTCTGCAAGCCGGGTCGGGACGCTGCTCGGCTCGGAGCCGGCCTGATCGCCGGCTTCGCGTTCCGGCAGGTGTTGGGGCCGTGGCGCGCCAGGAGGATGCGCCGAGCGCACCGACGAGGCGGGCTGGGGTGGAGGGGTTCGCCGGCTCCCCGGCCGTTGGCCGGGCTGATCCGACCGGCCGGGAGAGCGCGGCGTAGACCTCGGTCGTCCGGCGGGCCTAGCATCGCCGTATGCGCCGACTCCTCGCGATTGCGCTCGCCCTGTTGCTGTCCGCCCTCGCCGCCTGCACGGGTTCGTCCAAGGGGCGGGCCTCGGCCGATGCGCTGCCAGCCGGTGCCGACCTGGTCGCGGCGGCCGCCGCTGAGATGCGCACGGTGACCACGGCGCGATTCGCGATCAAGTCGAAGGGATCGGTCAAGAGCCTCGGCATCCGCGGGGCGGACGGCGTGATCACCAAGCAGGGTGACGCGGAGGGCACCGCGCAGATCGACCAGGCCGGCGCCATCGCCGAGTTCGGCTTCGTCATCTCCGGGCAGACCCTGTACGTCAAGGGCCCGACCGGCGGCTGGCAGCGCCTACCGCTCGCGCTCGCCTCATCGGTGTACGACCCATCGGCGATCCTCAACCCGGACCGGGGCGTTGCGCACCTGCTCGCCACGGCGACCTCGGCCCGGACCGAGGGTCGGGAGTCGGTGGGCGGCGCGGCGGCGTACAAGGTGGCCGTCACCCTCAGCGGTCAGGCGCTCGCCGCCCTAGTGCCCGGCATCACGACCGATATCGCCGGCACCTTGTGGGTCGGTGCAGATCGCCGGCTGCTGTACCGAACTGCGTTCGTGGTGCCCGGCGACGGGGGCACCGTCACGATCAGCTTCCGCGAGTTCGACGCCCCGGTCAAGATCAGTGCGCCCTGACGCCGCCGCATCTCCGCGCGCGGGACGGCGGGTCGCCGTCGGCGTCGGCGGGGCGGCCGTGCTGCTCGCGGCCCTCGACGCGTACGTCCTCGTCACCCTGTTCACCCAGATCGTGC
Organism: Micromonospora sp. RTP1Z1; assembly: GCF_033804685.1. Lineage (NCBI taxonomy): Bacteria > Bacillati > Actinomycetota > Actinomycetes > Micromonosporales > Micromonosporaceae > Micromonospora > Micromonospora sp. RTP1Z1. The sequence continues at coordinate 3,318 of NZ_JAPFQV010000062.1, read as the reverse complement.
ACGACCTGGGTGTCCCGCTCAGCCGGCTGGAGCGGGCGATCCCGCTGGTCACCGGCTACCTTGTCGGCTACGTAGCCGGGATGCCGCTGCTCGGCGGGCTCTCCGACCGGTACGGGCGCCGGCCGGTGATCCACGCATGCCTGGCAGGGTTCGCCGCCGGCTCGGCGCTGACCGCGTTCGCCCCGTCGCTGTCCCTGGTCGTGGCCGGGCGCGTGGTGCAGGGCCTCGCGGGCGGGGCCCTGCTCCCGGTGACCATGGCGCTCGTCGGCGACCTGTTCGCCCAGTCGCGCCGGCCGGTCGCGCTCGGGGCGGTCGGGGCTGCGCAGGAACTCGGCGCCGTCCTGGGCCCGTTGTACGGGGCGGGGATGGCGGCCCTCGTGGGCTGGCGCGGCGTCTTCTGGATCAACGTGCCGCTCGCGTTGGCCGCCGCGATCGCCGTACACCGCACCGTGCCCGCCGGCCGGCGGTCGCCGGACGGTGCCCGCTCGAGTGTGGACCTCGTGGGCGGCGCACTGCTCTCCGTCGCGCTGGGCCTGCTAGTGGTCGGCCTCTACAACCCGCAGCCTGAGCATGGCGTGCTGCCGCCCTGGGGCCCGGGCACGGCACTCGCGGGGGTCGCCGCACTCGCCGCGTTCCTGCTCTGGCAGGCGCGCGTCGGCACCCGCCTGTTGGACCCGGCCGGGGTGCTCCTGCGCCCCCTGCTCGGGGCGCTCGGGGCGAGCCTGCTGGCCGGGGCGGCGCTCATGGTGACCATCGTCGACCTGCAACTACTGGCGCAAACCGTGCTCGGCCGCGACTCCGTCGGGGGTGCGCTGCTGCTCACCCGGTTCCTCATCGCCCTGCCGGTCGGCGCGCTCGCCGGCGGCCTGCTGGTCCGCGCGCTCGGGGAACGTTGGGTCGCGGTCGCCGGCCTGCTGCTCGCGGCGGGCGCCTACTGGCTCATCGCCGGCTGGCCGGCGAACCTCGCCTCCGCGCGGTACGACGCCGGGCCGCTCAGCCTGCCACGGCTCGACACCGACCTCGCGCTGGCCGGGATCGGACTCGGTCTGGTGATCGCGCCGCTCTCCGCGGCCGCTCTGCGGGCCGTGCCCGCCGCCCAGCACGGCAGCGCCTCGGCCGCGATCGTGGTCGCCCGGATGATGGGGATGCTGCTGGGCTTCGCCACGCTGTCCGCGTGGGGGCTGCACCGGTTCGCCGAGCTCACCGCCGACCTCGCCACGCCGCTGCCCTTCGGCATCGAGGCGGCCGAGTTCCGGCGGCAGCTAGACGCGTACAACGACGCGATCCAGGTCGCCCTACGCACCGAGTACGCGGAGATCTTCACCGCTACCGCGCTGCTCTGCGCACTCGGCGCGCTGGCGTCGCTGGCCCTCGGCGGCCGGCCCGTCGATCGTCCGGACGATCGGGAAGGCGACGTGGCGGCCCTGCCGGCCGCACCGCTCAACCATTCATGACCCGACCGGCCGCTGTCGCGCGCACCGCGCCGGGAGCAGATCCTGGCGTGCCGCCGCCTGGCCCGCGGCTGGGCCACCCCGGACACCACTTTGCGGGTCACGCCGTGCGCAGCCAGCCGAGGGTCTTCATGGCGGAGAGGCTGGTCGCCTTGAGGCCAGCGTCGGAGACGGTCCAGAGCACTCCGTCGACCACCAGTGACCGGCGGATCGGCGCCAGATCCGCGGGACGCCCCGTGTCCAGCGTGTGGTCGACCGTGCCGACCTCGGTGAACCCGCCGTCGCCGACCCGCAGAGCCAGCGCCACGTTGCTCGGCAGGCCCGCTTTGCCCACGGCACTCTGGTCGTTCACCGCACCAGGGTTGCCCACGGCGCCTGTGCCGTAGACGGTCAGTGGGACCACGACCAGGCGTTCGGCCGGCCAGTAGAGGAACGCATGCGGGTCGAACTCCGCCTCGGAGTGCCCCTGCTTGACGTGATACCGGGCGATCCGGGTCGGCTTGGCCGGGTCGGAGACGTCGAAAAGGGAGAGCTGGGTGCCCTGGACACGGCCCTGGTCGGACGCCTCCTGCCCGACGCCGAGCAGTCGTCCTTCGCCGGCCGGGTGCAGGTACGCCGAATACCCGTTGATCTTCAGTTCGCCGCTCACCTTTGGCGCCGTGGGGTCACGCAGGTCGACGGTGTAGAGCGGGTCGGTCTGCCGGAAGGTGACGACGTACCCGGTGCCGCCGACGAACCGTACGGCGTGGATCCGTTCCCGCTTGCCCAGTCCGGTGACCTTGCCGACCTGGGTCAGCGTCGTGCCGTCGGCGCGCAGGACGTACATGCTGGACGTCGAGTCAGGCTTGTCGCCCCAGGTACGGCCACTGGTGGTGGCCACTCGCAGGTGTCCGTCCCACTCCGACATGGCGTACTGGTTGATCAGCCAGCCCGGTACGGACGCGGCGGCGACGTACCGCGGGGCACCCGCGCCCGAGGTGTCGAACTGGTAGATGTCGGTGGTCTCGCCCTTGGGATCGGATGCGACCTTCCGCCCGGTCAGCATCGGCAGCACCCGCCAGCGCTGGTCATTGGCGACGTACAGCCGGGGTCCGTTGCTGTAGACGGTGTCGCCGTCGGCGATCACGGTGACCGGGTCGCCGCCGCCGAGCGTGGCCACACCGAGGTCGAAGCTGAGCACGGTCACCAGCGACGTGCCGGAGTAGCTGGCCGGCCGGCTCACCCGGTCGCAGCCGACCCGTCCGGTGCTGGTTCGCCCGCCGGAGGTGACCTCGTACCGGGGCAGCCAGTCGTTGGCGGTCGCGTTGTCGATGATCTCGCGGTTGGCGTCGGTGCGCTGCTCGTCGGTGGCCCGTTCCCGGTACGGGAAGTTCAGCCGGGGCGCGGAGCGGACCACGACGCGGACGGTCGTGCCCACCTGACGGGCGTCCACCAGATTGCCGTCGATCCGGTATTCGCCGATGACCTTCGGCGCGCCGGAAAGATCGACCATGATCAGCCGGGGGCCGACGATGTCGTCCGGCATCGGGGCAGAGCCGCCGTCCGCCGGGGCGGGGCGCCCGCCTCCCTCCGGGACGGCGGGTTTCGCCATTCCGGCCCACCCCTCGCGGAGCAGCACCAGCGCCCGGTCACCCTGTAGCAGCAGGCTGTCTTCGGCCCCGCCGAACCCGTCGGCACCGGGTGTCAGTTTCAATTCCCCGGTCAGCTGGCGGGTGGCCGGGTCGATCACGTACAGCTTGCCTGAGACGAAACTCGGCCTCAGCCACGTGTGCGGCAGCGTCCCGGCGGAGCCGGGACACGGTGGTTTCCGGGCATGGTGGTGGGCTTGCCGCTGGTGGCGGGGTGCGGCAAGCTGGGTGCTGGTGGG
>NZ_JAPFQV010000061.1:0-39844 GCF_033804685.1 Micromonospora sp. RTP1Z1 | reverse complement strand
GCGCCTCGTGAGGGTGGCTTCCGCGGTGGTGACCGTCGTGAGGGCGGCGCCCCGCGTGAGGGTGGCTTCCGGTCCGGTCCCCGTGAGGGTGGCTTCCGTGGCGGCGACAGCCGCGAGGGTGGTTTCCGTCGTGAGGGCGGCGCGCCGCGTGAGGGTGGCTTCCGGGGCGGTGACCGGGCGGGGCAGGGCGGCCACGGCGCCGGCTCGCAGGACCGGCGGGACGACCGTCGGGACCGGGCCGAGGGCGGCGAGCGCGTCACCGGACCGGCGCTGCCGGACGAGATCGTCGCGACCGACCTCGACTCGACCGTTCGGGCCGAGCTGCTCTCGCTGGCCAAGCCGGTGGCGGAGACCGTCGCCCGGCACCTGGTCGCCACCGGTCAGCTGATCGACGAGGACCCGGCGGAGGCACTGGCGCACGCGCTGGCCGCTCGTCGGCTCGCCTCGCGGATCTCCGCGGTGCGGGAGGCGGTCGGGCTGGCCGCGTACCACGCGGGAGAGTGGCAGTCGGCGATCGCCGAGCTGCGGACGTACCACCGGATGACCGGTCTGCAGAGCCACCTGGCGGTGCTGGCCGACTCCGAGCGGGCCCTCGGGCGTCCGGAGCGGGCAATCGACCTGTTCCGCGGCGCCGACCGGGAGAAGCTCGACCAGTCCGTCGCGGTCGAGCTGCTGATCGTCGCCGCCGGCGCGCGCGGCGACCTCGGCCAGAAGGACGCGGCCGTGGCCATGCTTCAGGTCCCCGAGCTGACTGCCGACTCGTCCGAGTCCTGGGCCGCGCGGCTGCGCTACGCCTACGCGGACGCGCTGCTCGCGGTGGGTCGGCGCGAGGAGTCGCGGGAGTGGTTCTCCCGGGCCGCCGACCTGGACTCCGACGGGGAGACCGACGCGGCGGAACGGCTGCTCGAGCTCGACGGCGTGATGATCGAGGGCGACGAGGAGGACGAGGAGTCCCCCGTCGAGGAGTTCGCCACCGGACCGGGCGCTCCGGGTGCCGTGTCGGCCCGGCCCGACGCCGACCTGACCGGCGAGAACACCGAGCCGGACGAGGGCACCGACGTCGACGACGAGGACGAGGAGCTGTCCGACGAGGACGAGGATGAGGACGACGACCTCGACGGCGACGCCCGCCACGAGGACGACGACCTTGACGACGAGGACGACGACCTCGACGGCGAGGACGACGAGAACGACGGCGAGGGCGGCGACCGCGACCGCGGCGACGACGGTGACGACCTGGCCGAGGACGAGCTGACCGACGACGAGGCGGGCGTGGCCGCGGACCAGGTCCGGTCCGGCGAGACCGACCGGGCGGGCGGCGCGGCCGAGGCGGCCGGCGGGTCGGAGTCGGACCAGCGATGACCACGGGCGCCGGGGAACGGCTGGTCGACGGGTACGCCCTGGTCGTTTTCGACCTCGACGGGGTGATCTACCTGATCGACCGGCCGATCCCCGGTGCCGTGGAGGCGGTCGGCCGGCTGCGCGCCGACGGCCGGGCGGTGGCGTACGCCACCAACAACGCCTCGCGCCGCTCCAGCGAGGTGGCCGACCTGCTCACCGGCATGGGCGTCCAAGCCCGGCCGGAGGAGGTGGTCAGCTCGGCCGCCGCCACCGCCGAGCTGCTGCGCGACCGGCTTCCCGCCGGCGCGCCGGTGCTGGTGGTGGGCGCGGAGGCGCTGCGCGCCGAGATCCGTGCCGTCGGCCTGCGCCCGGTGTCCCGAGCCGATGAGGAGCCGGTCGCCGTGGCCCAGGGGTACGGCCCGCAGGTCGGCTGGGTGGACCTGGCCGAGGCGTCGCTGGCGGTTCGCGCCGGCGCGCCCTGGTACGCCACCAACCTCGACCGCACGCTCCCCAGCGAGCGGGGTCCGCTGCCCGGCAACGGATCGCTCGTGGCCGTGCTGCGTACCGCCCTGGGTCGGGAACCGGACGTGGTGGTCGGGAAGCCGGAGCCGGCCCTGTTCGCCACCGCCGCCCGCCGGGCGGGCACTGGGCGGACCCTGGTCGTCGGCGACCGGCTGGACACCGACATCGAGGGCGCCCGGCGGGCCAAGCTGGACAGCCTGCTGGTCCTCACCGGCGTCAGCGACGTACCCGAGCTGCTGGCCGCCCCCGAGGCGCGCCGGCCGACGTACGTCGCCATGGATCTGGCCGGGCTCTTCGATCCGGCGGCGGTGGTCCGGCTCCCCGGCGGGCCCGACGGCGGGGGTTGGTCGGTGACGGTGACCGACGGCGGCCTCGCGCTCGGCGGCGCCGGGCGCCCGCTGGACGCCCTGGCCGCGCTCTGCGCGGTCGCCTGGGCGGCCTCGACCGGCCCGCGGGTGCGGGCGGTGTCGCCGGAGGCGGGCGAGGCGCTGGCGGCGCTGGGGCTGTCGGCCTGACACCGGCCCGGAGCAGCCTGACGCCGGCTCGGCTCAGAGCAGCTTGCGGAGCTTCATCAGGTCGAACGGGTTGGCCTTGATGGACACCCGGCGGGCGGCCAGCGCCTTGGTGATGTCGAGCTGACCGTGCACCAGGGCTACCAGGTCGTCGCTGCCGGCGCTCAGCGCGATCTTGGCCTTCGGGTCGTCGCCGTCGGCGAGGTCGACCAGCCGGCCGCCCGAGAGCCGGCCGTGGAACGCGGTGCCCAGGTCGGTGATCCGGCAGGCCAGCGTCCGGTCCAGCTCGATCCGGCCCTGCACGTCCGCGTGCCGGTCCAGCCGGGCGGCCAGCTCCTGCAACGCCTGCCGGCACTCGTCCACGCTGGCCACATCGTCTCCTCAGCACATGCCACGCCGTTCCCCGGCACCGTACCGCAACGGGTGGTCGGAGGGGCCCGGTAGCGTGACACCTGCACACCCCCCGCTCCGCGGAAGGACTCAGGCATGCAGGACGCGTGGCGCGCCTACCTTGAGCTGGCCATGGGCCTGACGGAGGCGCCCCGGAAGAAGGCCCAGGGCGCCGTTCGGCGCGTGGTCGGTCAGGGTGGCGCCACCGCCGGCCAGTTGCAGGCGCTCGCCGAGGAACTCGTCTCCACCGGCATGGCGAACCGGGAGGCGCTGACCAAGCTGGTCCGCTTCGAGGTGGACCGGGCCCTGGGCGCGGTGGGGCTGGCCACCGCCGACGAGGTCGCGGAGCTGACCCGCCGGGTGCACGAGCTGGAGCGGCAACTACGCGAGGCGAAGGCGGTCCCGGCCGAGGCCACCGCCGCCGCGCCGGTCTCCGTCGTGCCGGGGCGCTCCGCGCCCACCCCGACGACGGCGGTGGCGAAGAAGCCCGTGGCGAAGAAGGCGATCGCCAAGAAGCCGCCGGCCACCGTGTCGCGCACGCCCGTCGAGGAGTCGCCCGCCACGCCGGTCCGGCCGACGAAGAAGACGCCTGGCCGCACGCAGACGCCGGGCCGTAAGCAGACGCCCGGCGGCGGCGCGTGAGCGCCCCCACCGGCCGCCGGGTCGCGCCGTGACCGTCCCGTACCGTCCCGTCCCGCCGCCCGCCGCCCGGCCCGGTCCGCCGGTCGGCGCGCGTCCGGGCCCGCCCGGGGTCCGCCCCGGCCCGGCGCCGTCGTTCGAGGACGTCGAGGACGCCCGGCACCCGGCAGTGGACGCCGCCGTGCAATCCATGATCAACGCCGCCGCGCTCTCCCCGGCGGACCAGATCGCCCAGTACGAGGCGGCGTACGAGACCCTGCGCGAGACCCTCGCCAGCATCGACCAGGCCTGACCCCACCGGAGAAGAACCACCCATGGCACGTCGCAACCGGCTGGATGCCGAACTCGTCCGCCGCGGCCTGGCCCGCTCCCGTGAGCAGGCCGCCGCGCTGGTAGAGGCCGGCCGGGTCCAGTTGCGCGGGGTGCTGGCCCGCAAGCCCGCGGCCATGGTCGATCCCGCCGACCCGCTGCTGGTCACCGGCGAGGACCCCGCCGCCGCGTACGTCTCGCGAGGCGGCCACAAGCTGGCCGGCGCCCTGGCGGCGTTCGCCCCGGGCGGGCTCACCGTGGCCGGGCGGCGTTGCCTGGACGCCGGCGCCTCCACCGGCGGCTTCACCGACGTGCTGCTGCGCGCCGACGCGGCGGAGGTGGTGGCGGTCGACGTCGGCTACGGCCAGCTGGCCTGGCCGCTGCGCACCGACGACCGGGTCCGGGTGTTCGAGCGCACCAACGTCCGTACGCTGACCCCGGAGATCATCGGCGGCGAGGTCGCCCTCACCGTGGCCGACCTGTCGTTCATCTCGCTGCGGCTGGTGCTGCCGGCGCTCGCCGGTTGCACCAGGGCCGACGGCGACCTGGCGCTGATGGTCAAGCCGCAGTTCGAGGTCGGCAAGGAGCGGGTCGGCGCGGGTGGGGTGGTGCGCGATCCGGAGCTGCGGGCCGAGGCGGTGCTCGACGTGGCCGCGGCGGCGGCGCAGCTCGGCCTGGGCCTCGCGGACGTGGCCGCCAGCCCGCTGCCCGGGCCCAGCGGCAACGTCGAGTTCTTCGTATGGTTACGCCGGGGCGCGCCCGCCGCGGACCCGGAGCGGGTCCGCGCGGTGGTCGCCGCCGGTCCCGGGGGCGTCCCCCCGCCCGCGGATCCCACGATCGAGGAGGTCGCCCGGTGAGCCGGACCGCTCTGCTGGTGACGCACACCGGCCGCCGCCGCAGCACCGAGCACGCCCGCGCGGTGGCGGGCGACCTGATCGCCGCCGGGTTCGAGGTGCGGGTGGTGGCCGAGGAGGCCGACGACCTGGACCTGCCCGGCGTGGTCCCGGTGACCGGGCCGGAGGCCGCAGAGGGTGCGGAGATCGTCTTCGCGCTCGGCGGCGACGGTACCTTCCTGCGCGCCGCCGAGCTGGCCCGACCGGCGAAGGCCCCGCTGCTCGGCATCAACCTGGGCAAGGTCGGCTTCCTCGCCGAGGCCGAGATCGGCGACCTGGACGCCGCGGTACGGGACGTGGTCCGGCGCAACTACACCGTCGACGAGCGGCTCACCGTCGACGTGACCGCCGAGTTCGATGGCGGCCCCACCATCGAGTCGTGGGCGCTCAACGAGATCAGCGTCGAGAAGGGCGAGCGGGCCCAGATGCTGGAGCTGCTCGTCGACGTCGACGGCCGTCCGCTGTCCCGGTACGGGTGCGACGGGGTGGTCTGCGCGACCCCGACCGGCTCCACGGCGTACGCGTTCTCCGGCGGCGGGCCGGTGGTCTGGCCGGAGGTGGAGGCGCTGCTGCTGGTGCCGATCAGCGCGCACGCGCTGTTCAGCCGGCCGTTGGTGACCGCGCCGACGTCGACCTTCGTGATCACCGTCGACCCGTTCACCACCCTGGCGGTGCTCTGCTGCGACGGGCGGCGGGTCTACGACCTGCCCCCGGGGGCCAGGGTGACGGTGCGCCGGGGCACGCTGCCGGTGCGGATCGTCCGGCTCCGGGCCCGACCTTTCACCGACCGGCTGGTCGCCAAGTTCGACCTGCCGGTGCAGGGCTGGCGGGGCAGCCGCCGCTGACGCGGGCGACCCCTCGCCGGTCGCCGGCCGGCGGCAACCCACCGGATTTCCGGCGGTCCGGCCCCGGTCGTCCGTTGTCCACCTGGCGACATGTCGCCGATGCGGCGGGCCGCAGCTAGTGACCATCGATGATCTCCGTCGCAGACTCCGATCGGTCGATCTTTTGGGATCGGCCATCGGAGCAGAGGAGCACATCGCATGCATTGGCCCCCACGCTGGCTCACCGCCGGCGCCGTCGGCGCGCTGGTGGTCGGGCTCGCCGCACCGGCGTCCGCCGACCCGCCCGTCCGGCCCATCCCCCCGGTTCCGGCCGCGCCCGTTCCGGGCGGCGCGCCCGCGCGCATCACGCTGATCACCGGCGACCAGGTCGACCTGGTCCAGGCCGCGCCCGGCCGGGTCGCCGCCACGGTCCACCCCGGCCCCGGCCGGGAGCGGATCACGTTCCACACGGTGACGGCCGACGGCGGGCTGCGGGTGCTGCCCAGCGACGTCGTGCCGTACGTCTCCGCCGGGGTGCTCGACGCCGACCTGTTCGACGTGGAGGAACTGGCCGCCGAGGGCTACGGCGACGCCGCGCAGGGCGCGCTGCCGCTGATCGTGCGCTACCAGGAGCCGGCCGCCGGCCGGGTCCGGCCGCTCGCCGGGGCCACCGCCGCCCGGCCGCTGGAGAGCATCAACGGCGCCGCGCTGCGGGTCGGCAAGGGCGACCTCGGCGAGCTGTGGACCACGCTGCGCGGCACGCCGGCCGGACGTACCGCCGGGGCTGCGCCGGCCCGGCTCGGCGCGGGCGTCGCCCGGGTCTGGCTGGACGGGCGGGTCCACCCGGCGCTGGAGCACAGCGTGCCGCAGATCGGCGCCCCGGCGGCGTGGGCGGCCGGCCGGGACGGCAACGGCGTCCGGGTGGCCGTGCTCGACACCGGCGTCGACGCCACCCACCCCGACCTGGCCGGTCGGATCGCCGAGGCGCAGGACTTCTCCGGCAGCGGCAGCGCCCGGGACGGCCACGGCCACGGTACTCACGTGGCGGCCACCATCGCCGGCAGCGGCGCCGCCTCCGACGGGCTGCGCAAGGGCGTCGCCCCCGGCGCGCAGCTGCTCATCGGCAAGGTGCTGGACGACGCCGGCTCCGGCTACGACTCGGCGATCATCGCGGGCATGGAGTGGGCCGCCCACTCCGGCGCGAAGGTGGTCAGCATGAGCCTCGGCGGCCCCCCGACCGACGGCACCGACCCGATGAGCCAGGCGGTCAACGACCTGACCGCCGAGACCGGCGCCCTCTTCGTGATCGCCGCCGGCAACTCGGGCGAGGCGGGTACCGTCGGGACGCCCGGCGCGGCCAGCGCGGCGCTCACCGTCGGCGCGGTGGACCGCGACGACAACCTGGCCGACTTCTCCAGCGGCGGCCCGCGCGTGGGCGACAACGGCCTGAAGCCGGAGATCACCGCGCCGGGCGTCGGCATCGTCGCCGCCCGCGCCGCCGGCACCGCCATGGGTACGCCGGTGGACGACGCGTACACGCGGGCGTCCGGGACGTCGATGGCCACCCCGCACGTCGCCGGCGCGGCGGCGATCCTCGCCCAGGAACACCCGGACTGGACCGCCGGGAAGCTCAAGGACGCGCTGGTCAGCACCGCGAAGCACAACCCCGCGCTGACCGTCTTCGAGCAGGGCGGCGGCCGGGTCGACGTGGCCCGCGCGCTCGGCCAGCGGGTGTACGGCTCGGCCACCGCCGACTTCGGCCGGCTGGTGACCGGTGGCGCGGCTGCGGAGCGGACCGTGACGTACACCAACGGCACCGCCGCGGCGCAGACCCTGCGGCTGGCCCTGGAGCTGCGCAACCTGGACAGCGGCGCGGCCGAACCGGACGGGGTCGCCGTCGGTTCCGCCGAGGTGACCGTGCCTGCCGGTGGCAGCGTGGCCGTCCCGCTGCGCGCCGACCCGGCGAAGCTGGACCGGGGACCGCACGGCGGGTGGCTGGTGGCCACCGGCGCGGACGGCGTCACGGTACGCACCGCCGTCGGGCTCACCCTCAGCGGCCCGATCCACACCGTCACGCTGCGCGCCCTGGACATGGCCGGGCAGCCCGGCGTGGCGCCGGTGGCCACGCTCTTCGGCGAGCACCCCGAGTCGGACCGCCTGCTCTGGCTTGCCCCCGGGGGGGCGGAGGTGCAGGTCGAGGAGGGCCCGTACCTGCTGGAGGGGCTGATCGAGCACGGGGCCCCGCTGGACGAGCAGATCACCCTGGTCACCGACCCCGAGCTGATGGTCGACCGGGACCTGACCGTGGTGCTCGACCCGCGCAAGGGCACCCCGGTGCGGATCGAGACGCCGAAGCCGACCGAGCAGCGGGCGGCGATCAGCTTCTACGAGCACCGGATCTTCGGCAACGGCCGGCAGATCGACCACGGTGTGATGACGTTCAGCACCATCCAGCAGGTGAACGTCACGCCGACCCAGCCGGTCCGCCAGGGCGAGTTCGAGTTCGCCTCCCGCTGGCAGCTGGTCGCGCCCATGGTGGACGCCCGGATCAGCGGGGTGTCCGGTCCGCTGGACATCAACCTGCTGGGCCAGTCGCCGGCGCCGACCGGCCGGCGGAAGCTGCCGCTGGTCTGGGCCGGTACCGGGACGCCCGCCGAGCTGGCCCGGGCCCGGGGCGCCGCCGCGCTGGTCGCCGGCAGCTTGGACCGCGTCGAGGAGGAGCAGGTTGCCGCGGCTGTGGCGGCCGGCGCCGCGGCGGTGCTCATCGTCCGGCCGGCGGACCGGAGCGCGTGGACGGTCTGGCGCCCCGACGGGGACCGCCTGCCGATCCCGTCGATGGTGGTGGCGTACGACGACGGCCAGCGGGTGATCGCGGCGGCGAAGGCCGGCCGCGCGACGCTGGACCTGACGCTGACCGTGGACAGCCCCTACCTGTACGACGTGTTCCAGGTGTCCACGGGCCGGGTGCCGGAGCGGATCGTGCACACGGTCACCGCGGAGAACACCGCCGAGGTGACCGCCCGCTACTCCGATACCGGCGGGTTCGACTGGGCCAGCGAGCAGCGCTTCGGCTGGCGCCCCTGGCAGCAGTACTCATGGAACGACGACCAGCGGATGGTGCACACCGGCACCACCCGCCAGGAGTTCGTCAGCGCCGGGGACTCCTGGTGGCAGCAGCGGGTGATGCACCAACTCACCTGGTCCTGGGGGCACCTGACCAGCGGGCTCACTCAGCAGCCCCGGCGGTACGACGCCGACGACCGGGTCACCGAGACCTGGCACGCCCCGGTGGTCCGCCCGGCCGTGCCGGCCGGCGGCGGGGCGCGGGTGCCCACGCGCACCGGCGACACGCTGGACCTGCGGGTCGCCGAGTTCGTCGACGCCGACGGCCACTACGCCCCGGCCGGCGGCAGCGAGGAGCAGGACACGGTGCGGGCCCGGCTGAGCCGGGACGGGCAGCAGATCGCCGACCTCTCCGCCGGCTGGGTGCCGGTGCCGACCACGCCAGGTGCGGCCCGGTACCGGCTGGACGTCACGACCCAGCGCTCCTCGGACGAGTGGCGGTGGGCCACGCGTACCGAGACGGCCTGGCAGTTCACCTCGGCCCGGCCCGCCGGTGACGCCGCCCATCCGCTGTCGCTGCTGCAGGTGGACTACCAGGTCCCGGCCGACCTGCGAGGCGAGGTGCCCGGCGGCCGGCCCCACCAGCTCGGGCTGACGCTGCGCCAGCCGGCCGGCGTGCCGGCGCCGACCGGCACCAGCCTGCGGGTCGAGGTGTCGTTCGACGGCGGGAGCACCTGGCGGGCGGTGCCGGTGCACGGCTCGGGCACCCGGTTCACCGCCACGGTGCCGGCCGGACGTGGCACGGTGTCGCTGCGGGTGCACGCCGGCGACCGGGCCGGCAACACCGTCGATCAGACCGTGGTCGACGCGTACGGGCTGCGTTGAGCCGGCGCCCGCGCGGTCACCCCCCTCCGCGCGGGCGTCCCGTCGGGCCGCCGGGGTTCCACCAGGGGGTGGCGGGAACCCCGGCGGCGCCGCGGCCGGCGGTCCGGTCCGGGTCCGCGTCCTCTCCGATGACGCGGACCCGGGCAAGCCGACGGCCGGTGGTCGTGGGGTGTCGGACGGGTCAGAGCCAGTCCCGGTGGGCGGCCTGGTAGGCCAGACCCGGTCGGGTATCGACCCCGGCCAGGGTCATCAGGTCAGCGAGCCGCCGCTGGATGGTGCGGCGGCTCACCCCGAGCTGGGAGGCGATGGACTTGTCCGGCACCCCCGCCACGAAGAGCGACAGCAGCAGCCGCTCGTCGGCGTCCGGGCCGCCGTCGGACCCGGCACCGGCCCCGGGCAGCAGCGGGGTGGCCGCGGTCCAGTGGCTGTCGAAGAGGGCCAGCAGCGCGTCGAGCAGCTGGCTGCGGCCGATCACCGCGGCGCTCGGTTCGCCACTGGCCCGGTCGGGCACCAGCGGGCAGATCGCGGTGGTCCGGTCGGCGATGGCCAGTCGTACCGGGAGCAGCCCGGTGACCCGGGCCTGCTCGCCGCTGCGGACCGCCTTCTCCACGTCGGCGAGGGCTCCCGGCTCGGCCAGCAGGTCGCGTTCGTAGATCGCCCGGTAGCTGACCCCGCGGGCCAGCGCGGCGAACTCCTCCTCGTTCTCGGGGCCGGGCATGGCCAGCGGGTTGGCCCGGCAGAACCAGAGCACGTCGGCGCGGGCGTCGTCCTGCAGCCGGCGCAACCGGGCGCGCAGCGCGTCGGTGCCGGTGACGATCTCGACCAGGTGGTCCGCGTCGTGCCGCCGTACGCGGGCCCGGTACTCCTCGGTGAGCTGGGCGACCCGGCGGCGGGCGGAGTCGAGGGACTGCTGCTGGCGCAGCAGTTCGTCGCCGAGGGCCACGTCCGGGGGCAGCGGCCGCAGCGGCGGGTCGGGCTCGGCGCCGGCCGGCGCGACCAGCCCGCGTCCCCGCAGCCCGTCCAGCGCCCGGGCGATCCGGTCGGCCGGCAACGGCAACTGCCGGGCCAGCTCCGCCCGTCCGGCGGTGGACAGCCGCAGCAGCGCCCGGTAGACCTGTTCCTCGTCCTCGCCCAGGCCGAGTATCCGCAGCACCGGCCGTCCACCGTTTGTCCCGTCCACGAGCGCTGATGGTACGACCGGCGGCCGCGCGGCCCGCGCCGGCTGGTCAACTGTCGGTGACCGCGTCTACTGTCGGGTGCTGTGCTGGAAGAGCTGCGCATCACCGGACTGGGCGTCATCGAGGACACCACACTGCCGTTGACCGGCGGGATGAACGTCATCACCGGCGAGACCGGTGCGGGCAAGACCATGGTGGTGACCGGTCTGGGCCTGCTTTTCGGTGGCCGGGCCGACGCCGGGCGGGTGCGGGCGCAACCGGGCCGGGCGGTGGTGGAGGGGCGGCTGCGCCTCGACGGCCGGGTGGCCGACACCGTGCACGCCCGGATCACCGACGCCGGCGGCGAGCCCGACGAGGACGGCTCCCTGCTGCTGAGCCGGACGGTCACCGTGGAGGGCCGGTCCCGGGCGCACCTGGGCGGCCGGAGCATGCCGGTGTCGATGCTCGGCGAGGTCGGCGAGCAGGTGGTGGCCGTGCACGGCCAGTCCGACCAGTTGCGGCTGCTGCGCCCGGCCGAACAGCGGGCGGCGCTGGACCGGTTCGCCGGCCCGGCGCACGAGAAGCTGCTCGACGCGCTGCGCGAGGCGTACACGGGGTGGCGGACGGTCGTCGACGACCTGGCCGACCGGCGGCGCAACGCCCGCGAGCGCAACCAGGAGGTGGACCTGCTCCGGCTCGGCCTGGACGAGATCACCCGGGTCGACCCGCAGCCCGGCGAGGACGACGAGCTGAAGGCGGAGGCGCAGCGGCTGGAACATGCCGAGGGGCTGCGCACCGCGGCGCAGCTGGCCCACCAGTGCGTCGCCGGCGGGGTCGAGGCGACCGACGAGACCCCGGACGCGACGGTGCTGCTCGGCACCGCCCGGCGCACCCTGGAGGCGCAGGCCGGCACCGACCCGGCGCTCGGTGAGCTGGCGGCCCGCCTGGAGGAGGCGGCGACCCTGGTGGCCGACGTCTCCGCGGAGCTGTCGGCGTACCTGGCGGCGCTGGACGCGGACCCGGCCCGGCTGCAGGTCATCTACGAGCGGCGGGCGGCGCTGCGCGCGCTGACCCGCAAGTACGCCGACGACGTCGACGGTGTGATCGCCTGGGCCGAGCGGGCCCGCACCCGACTGTCCGACCTGGACAACTCCGACGAGCTCCTGGACGAGCTGGAGCGGGAAATGTCCCGGCTGGCGGGTGAGGTGGCCGAGCTGGCCGGGCGGGTCTCCGCCTCCCGGCAGGAGGCGGCGGTCCGCTTCGCCGAGCAGGTCACCGTCGAGCTGGCCGGGCTGGCCATGCCGCACGCCCGGATCGAGGTGGCGGTGCTGCCCCGACCGGCCGGCAGGTCCGAGCCGAGCCTGCCGGTCAACGGCGTCGAGGCCGGGGTCGGCCCGGACGGCGCGGACGAGGTGGAGCTGCGCCTGCTGGCCCACCCGGGCGCGCCGTCGCTGCCGCTGCAGCGGGGCGCCTCCGGCGGCGAGCTGTCCCGGGTGATGCTCGCCATAGAGGTGGTCTTCGCCGGCTCCGGCGGTCCGCCCACCCTGGTCTTCGACGAGGTGGACGCGGGCGTCGGCGGGCAGGCGGCGGTGGAGATCGGCCGCCGGCTGGCCCGGCTGGCCCGCAGCCACCAGGTGCTGGTGGTCACCCACCTGCCCCAGGTGGCCGCGTTCGCCGACCGGCACCTGGTGGTGGCGAAGGACACCGGGGGAGCGGTGACCACCAGCGGCGTACGTGTGGTGGAGGACACGGATCGGGCCCGGGAGCTGGCTCGGATGCTCGCGGGTTTGCCGGATTCCGATCTGGGTATCGCGCATGCCGAGGAACTCCTGGCGTTGGCGGCCAAGGAAAGGCGGCCGTGACCCCGGCGTTTGTGACCGGAGGCACACCGGCGTGCGCTCCGGTGTGCTTCCCTGGGTAGGCGGCCCTGCTCAGGCATGTCGCGACAGCAAAACCTGCCTCACATGCCAGGATGGTCACGATGCGTCTACCCACGTTGCGCCGGACCCGGAACACGGAACCGGGCTCAGTTCTCGGCACCGCGCGCCTCGACCGCCGTACGAAACGGCTGGTTGGCCGGCTCCGACCCGGCGACATCGCGGTCATCGACCACGTCGACCTGGACCGGGTGGCGGCGGACTCGCTGGTCGCCGTCGGCGTCGCCGCGGTGCTCAATGCCAAGCCCTCGGTCTCCGGGCGCTACCCGAACCTGGGGCCGGAGGTGCTGGTGGCCGCCGGCATCCCGCTCCTCGACGACCTGGGCGAGAGCGTCTTCGAGCAGATCCGCGAGGGCGACACCGTCCGGATCGAGGGCAACACGGTCTTCGTCGGCGAGGAGCCGATCGCGCACGGCGCCCTGCAGGACGCCGAGACGGTGGCCAAGGCGATGGCCGACGCCCGGGAGGGCCTGTCGGTCCAGTTGGAGGCGTTCGCCGCCAACACCATGGACTACCTCAGGCAGGAACGCGACCTGCTGCTCGACGGGGTCGGCGTACCGGAGATCCAGACCCAGATGCAGGGCCGGCACTGTCTGATCGTGGTCCGCGGCTACGACTACAAGGCCGACCTGGACGTGCTGCGCCCGTACATCCGAGAGTTCAAGCCGGTGCTCATCGGCGTGGACGGCGGCGCGGACGCCCTGGTCGAGGCGGGCTACACCCCCGACGTGATCATCGGCGACATGGACTCGGTCACCGACGACGTGCTGCGCTGCGGCGCCGAGGTGATCGTGCACGCCTACCCGGACGGCCGGGCGCCGGGCCTGCCCCGGGTCACCGGCCTCGGGGTGCCGGCGATCACCTTCCCGGCCGCCGCCACCAGCGAGGACCTGGCCATGCTGCTGGCCGACGAGAAGGGCGCCTCGCTGCTGGTCGCGGTCGGCACCCACGCCACGTTGGTCGAGTTCCTCGACAAGGGCCGGGGCGGCATGGCCTCGACCTTCCTGACCCGGCTGAAGGTCGGCGGCAAGCTGGTCGACGCCAAGGGCGTGAGCCGGCTCTACCGGCAGAGCATGTCCGGTTCCTCGCTGCTGCTGCTGGTCCTCTCGGCGGTCGCCGCGATGGCCTCCGCGGTGGCGGTCTCCACCGTCGGGAAGGCGTATTTGGGCGTGGTCTCCGAATGGTGGGACAATTTTGTGTTCCAGCTCGGCCAGCTCTTCTAGCTCCCCGACGATCAAGAGGCTGCAAGCGTGATCAACTTCCGCTACCACGTGGTGTCCCTCACCGCGGTCTTCCTGGCGTTGGCGATCGGCCTGGTGGTCGGCACGGCCGCCCTCAACGGGCCGGTCGCCGACTCCCTCAAGGAGAACGTCAACGCGCTGCGCAAGGACAACCAGCAGATGCGCCAGTCGGTCAACAGCATGCAGAAGGAGCTGGAGCTCGAGGAGGACTTCGCGGCGGAAATGGCGCAGGTCGTCCTTCCCGGCAAGCTCACCGGGCGCCGCGTGCTGGTGCTCGACCTGCCCAGCGGCCGCGAGCACACCGACGGCGTGCTGAAGATGCTGCAGCAGGCCGGCGCGAACGTCACCGGCCGGGTCGACCTGCAGGACAAGTTCATCAACCCGGACAGCAACAACAACCTGCTGGAGCTGGCCGCCACCGCCGCCCGCCCGAACAGCGCCCCCACCTCCGGGCTGCCCGGCAACGGCCACGGCGTGGAGACGTCCAGTGCCCTGCTGGCCAGCGTCCTGCTCGACCGCGCGCAGGGCAACCCGCCGGTCTCCGACGCGGACCGCAAGGCCGTGCTGGCGGCGTACTCCAACGCCGGCTACCTCAGCACCGAGAACAAGGTCACCGGGCCGGCCGAGTCGGTGGTCCTGGTCAGCGGCCAGCCGTACGTGGACAAGGACTCGGCGAAGAAGGACGAGTCGGTGGTGAAGGTCGCCGAGCAGTTCGACCGCGCGGGCGCGATCGTGGTCAGCGGCAACGGCTCGGCCGGCGGCAACGTGGTCTCCGTGGTGCGCGGCGACCCGGTGCTCTCCCAGACCATCTCCACCGTCGACAACGCCAACACGGTGCAGGGTCAGCTGGTCACCGCGCTCGCGCTGGTGCAGCAGCTCACCGAAAAGAAGGCCGGCCAGTACGGTGTCGGCGACAACGCCGCGGCGCTGCTGCCTAAACTGCCCCAGTGAGCGGCCGACCGCTGTCCGGTCTGCACCACATCGCGTACGGCATCCGGATCGGAGGGGTCGCGTGACCAGGTGGGGTCGGCTGCTGGCCGCCGGCGCGGGGGCGGTCGCCGCCCGGTACGTGCTGCGGGAGGTGCGTACCGCCCCGGTGGGGCCGGCGCTGGAACGGACCAACTTCCGCGGCCGGACGGTGACCCTGGCGGCCGGCCCGGCGCTCGCGGTCGGCGCCGCCACGGCCGGCGCGCTCGGCGCCGGCAGCGCCCCGTCCGGAGCGGCCGCGCTGGTCGCCGGGCTCGGCGCGGGCGCGGTCGGGCTCTACGACGACGTGGTCGGCGCGCGCCCCGAGCAGAAGACCGCCAAGGGCTTCGCCGGGCACCTCGCCGCCCTGCGCGAGGGGCGGGTCACCGCCGGCCTGGTCAAGATCATCGGGGTGGGCGCCGCCGGCCTCGGCGCGGCCGCGCTGCTCGCCGCCGACGCCCGGGTCGCCGCGCACCCCCGCCGGCAGCGCCACGGCGCCCTCGGCCGCGGCGTCGACGTGCTGCTCGGCGCCGGCGTGGTCGCCGGCACCGCCAACCTGCTGAACCTGCTCGACCTGCGTCCCGGCCGGGCGTTGAAGTCCGGCATGCTGCTCGGCGCGCCGCTGGCCGGCGGAGCGCACGGCGGCATCGCCGTCGGCGCGGTCGGTGCCGCCGCCGGCCTGATCCGCGACGACCTCGACGAGCGGGTGATGCTCGGCGACAGCGGCGCCAACGCCCTCGGCGCGCTGCTCGGCGTCAGCATGGCCGCCCGGACCGGACCGCTCGGCCGGGCCGGCATCCTCGCCGTGCTCGCCGTGCTCACCGCCGCCAGCGAGAAGGTCAGCTTCACCCAGGTGATCCAGCGGACGCCGGGGCTGCGGGAGCTCGACGCGCTGGGCCGGCTCGACGACTGACGTGAAGAACCCGGGACCCCTCGCCGGCGTCGGCCGGGTGGCCGGAGCGGCCGCCCTCATCGCCGCGCTCACCGTGGTCAGCCGACTCGCCGGCTTCGGTCGTACCGCCGTCTTCACCTGGACCCTCGCCCCAACCGACCTCGGCGGCGCGTACGTCGTGGCGAACAACCTGCCGAACTTCATCTTCGAGATCGTGGCCGGCGGGGCGCTGGCCAGCCTGGTCGTACCGCTGCTCGCGGGCGCGGTGGAGGCCGGCGACCGGCGGGGCGTGGCCGCCACCACCGGCGCCCTGCTGACCTGGATGCTCAGCCTGCTGGTGCCGCTCGCGGTGCTGGTGGCGCTGCTCGCCGACCCGCTGATCGGGCTGCTCGGCCACGGCCTCAGCCCGGAGCAGCGGCAGGCCGGCGCCTCGATGTTGCGGGTGTTCGCGCCGCAGTTGCCGCTCTACGGCGTCGGCATCGTGCTCACCGGCGTGCTCCAGGCCCACCGGCGGTTCGCCTGGCCGGTCATCGCGCCGCTGCTGTCCAGCGTCACCGTCATCGCGGTCTACCTGGGCTTCACCGCCGCCGAGGGGCGGCTGGCCACGGTCGGCGAGGTCGGCCGCGGCGGTGAGCTGCTGCTGGCCGGCGGCACCACGCTCGGCGTGGTGGTGCTGTCGCTGTCGCTGCTGATCCCGCTGCGCCGGCTCGGGCTGCGGCTGCGGCCGGGCTACGGCTTCCCCGCCGACGCGCGCGCCCGGGTGGGCGGCCTCGCCGTCGCCGGGGTGGTGACGGTCACCGCCCAGCAGATCGCCCTGATCGTCGGCCTCAACCAGGTCACCTTTGGGCCGAAGTCCAACCCGGGTGTGTACAACCTGGCGCAGACCATCTACTTCCTGCCCTGGGCGGTGCTGGCCGTGCCGCTGGCCGTCGCCGCGTACCCGACCCTGTCCGCCGCCCGGGCCGCCGGTGACGAGCGGGCGTACCGGGAGACCCTCGCCCCGGCCGTCCGCGGGGTGGTCCTGTTCAGCCTGCTGGGCGCCGCCGCGCTGGTCGGCATCGCGGCGCCGGTGGGGCACTTCTTCTTCGCACCGGAGGTGGCCGGCCCGGCGGCGGCGGCCATCGCCGGGTTCGCGCCCGGCCTGCTCGGCTACGGCCTGTTCGCCGTGCTCACCCGGGCCCTCTACGCCCGCGGCGAGACCCGCGCGGCGACCGTCGCCACGGCGGTGGGCTGGCTGACGGTGCCGGTCCTGGCGGTGCTCCTCGGGCGCCTGCTACCCCTCGCCGACCGGGTACTGGCGGTCGCCCTGGCCACCTCGGGCGGCATGCTCCTGCTCGGCGGCCTGCTGATCGCCGCGGTGCGCCGCTCGGCCGGCCGGGACGCGCTGGCCGGCGTGGGCCGGGCCGGGGCGGCCGGTCTGTTCGCCGGTGCGGTCGCCGGGCTCGGCGGGGTCGCCACGTCCCGCTGGCTCGCCGGGCTGGGCGACGGGACCCCGACGACATCGGAGGCGCTCGTTCAGGGCATGCTGTCCGGGGTCGTGGTCGGCGCCCTGTTCCTCGCCGTCGCCTGGCTGACGGACGAGCGGGACGTACGGCCACTGCTCACCGCCGTGCTGCGCCGGCTGGGCCGGAGACGCCCGCCCACCGCGGCCGGCGGGCAGGAGGACCAGATGCCCCCGGAACGGGGTGACGGGAAGGAGACGGTGTCCCCATGACCGACGCCACGTCGGCACAGCGGTGGCCCGGCTCGGTGGCCCTGGTGCTCGCCTCCAGCACGGGTGGGGTGGGACAGCACGTCCGCTCGATCGCCCGCGGCCTCACCGCCGCCGGCGCGACCGTGGTGGTCTGCGGCCCGGCCGCCACCCAGGACCAGTTCGACTTCACCGGTGTCGGCGCCCGCTTCACGCCGGTGGAGATCCCCGCCACCCCCACGCCCGCCGACGCGCGGGCCGTCGCGGCCCTGCGCCGGGCGCTGGCCGACACTCCCGTCCAGGTCGTGCACGCGCACGGGCTGCGGGCCGGGCTGGTCGCCGTCCTCGCCCGCCCGGCCGCCCCGGTGGTGGTCACCTGGCACAACGCGGTGCTCGCCGGCGGGCTGCGCGGCCGGCTCTCCCGGCTTGCCGAGCGGGTCGTCGCGCGCTCCGCCCGGGTGGCGCTGGGCGCCTCCGCCGACCTGGTGGAGCGGGCCGCCGCGCTGGGTGCGACCGACGCCCGGCTGGCCCCGGTCGCCGCGCCCGCGCTGCCCGCGCCGCGCCGCCGCCGCGCCGCCGTCCGCGCCGAGTTCGGCGTCGCCCCCGACCGCCCGCTGATCCTCTCAGTGGGCCGGCTGCACCCCCAGAAGCGGTACGACGTGCTGGTCGACGCCGCCGCCCGGTGGCGTACCCGGACCCCGGCGCCGGCCGTGGTCATCGCCGGCAGCGGCCCCGCGTACCTCCAGCTCGCCGCCCGGATCTCGACCGCCCGGGCGCCGGTGACCCTGCTCGGGCACCGCACCGACGTGGCCGACCTGCTCGTCGGCGCCGACCTGGCGGTGGTCACCAGCGCCTGGGAGGCCCGCCAGCTCTTCGCCCAGGAGGCGCTGCGCGCCGGCGTACCGCTGGTGGCGACGGCGGTGGGCGGCCTGCCGGAGCTGGTCGGCGACGCCGCGGTGCTGGTCCCGCCCGGCGAGGTCGACGCGGTCGACGCGGCGGTGCGGGAGCTGCTGGACGACGGTGCCCGCCGGGCGGAACTGGCCCGCCGGGGCGCCGCCCGGGCGGCGACGTGGCCGACCGAGGCGGACACCGTCACCACCCTGGCCGCCCTCTACGCTGAGCTGGCGCCGGCCGGGGCCGATCCGTCGACGGGACGTCGCTGATGCTGCGCAGGCTGACCCCGGTCCTGCTGACCCTGGTCGTGGTGGCGCTCGGCATCACCGCGCTGGCCGCCCGGCCGAACACCGGCACGCCCGGGCGCAGCGCCGACTTCGTGGTGCTGGCCGGGGTGGCCGGTCTGCGCTGGGACGACGTGGACCCGCAGACCACCCCGACGCTGTGGCGGATGGCCGAGCAGGGCTCGATCGGCTCTCTGTCGACCCGCTCCGCGCACCGGCCCACCTGCCCGGTCGACGGCTGGCTCACCGTCGGCGCGGGGAACTTCGCCGCCTGGAACGGCAGCCGTCCACCGGGCGGCTGCCCGCCCGCCGCGGTGACCGTGGACCAGCCGGACGGCATCGGCGCCAACCTCCCGGACCAGGAGGGCGTCGTCCGGTACAACCAGGACCGGCTGTCCTGGGGTACGACGCCGGGTGCGCTGGCGGAGTCCGTCCGCTGCTCGGTGGCGGTCGGGCCGGGAGCGGCGGTGGCCGCCGCCCGGCCGTTCGGCCGGGTCGACCGCTACGCGCCGGTCCTTCCCGCCGACCCGGCCAAACTGCTGGGCTCCTGCGTGCTGAGCATCATCGACCTGGGCAGCGTCGACGGCGAGGACCGGGCGTCCCGGGCGGCGCAGGCCCGGCTGGCGGACGCGCAACTGGCCCGGGTGCTCGCCGCCCGGCCGCCCCGCTCGCTGGTGGTCGTCGCCGGCGTCTCCGACACCGACCAGCCGTCCCGGCTGCACGTCGCCGTGGCCGACGGCCCGGGCTGGGAGAAAGGCTGGCTGACCTCGCCGAGCACGGCTCGGGAGGGGTACCTCCAACTCGTCGACCTGGCGCCAACCGCCCTGGCGGCGCTCGGCCGGCCCATGCCGGAGCGGCTCTTCCTCGGCCGGCCCGCCGTCTCGGTCGGCGGCCGACCGGCGGACCTGCAGGCCGCCATCGATCAGCCGGCCGACGCCGACCGCGAGGCCGGCGCCCAGCGTCGGGTGGCCGGGTGGTTCTTCACCCTGCTCGCCGTCGCCCAGGTGGTGCTCGCGGTGGCGGTGCTGCCGCTGCTGCGCCGGGCCCGCCGGCACGCCGGCCCGCACGGACCGGAGCCGGTCTCCCGGCGGGTGGTCGCCACGGTGGAGTTGCTGCTCGTCGCCGCCGCCCTGGCCTTGCCGGCGGCCCTGCTCGCCGACGCGGCGCCGTGGTGGCGGGGCCAGCACGCCGGCTGGTGGTTCGCCGTGGTGACCGCCCTGCTGATCGTGGGCGGGACGGCCGCGGTCCGGTTCACCCCCGGCCACGACCGCACCCTCGGTCCGCTCGGCGCGGTCGCCGGCCTGGCCACCCTGGTGGTCGGGGTGGACGTGCTCACCGGGTCGCGGCTGCAGCTCAACGGCGTGGTCGGCTACTCCGCCCTGGAGGGCGGCCGGTACTCCGGGCTCGGCACCATCGGCCTGGGCGTGTTCATCGCCGGTTCGCTGCTCAGCGCGGGCTGGCTGGCCCAGCGGTTCCGCCGCGAATGGCGGCCGATGGTGATGGTGGCCGTCGGGGGCGCCGCCGTGGTCGTCGTCGGCAGCCCCTACCTAGGTGCGGACTCGATCGGCGCGATCGCGCTGACCGCCGGGGTGAGCGTCGCCGCGGCGATCAGCACCGGCGGCTGGCTGACCGTGAGCCGACTCGCCTGGGCCACCATGGCGGGGCTGGCGGTCACCATCGGCTTCGCCGTGGTGGACGTGCGCCGCCCGGCGACGGAGCGGGGCAGCCTCGGCCGGTTCCTGGCCGCGCTCGGCGACGGCACCAGCGGCCTCACCGTGCACCGTGCCGGCACCGCCAACGTGGAAACCCTGGTCAACAGCCCGCTCACCATCCTGACGCTGGCCGGCGCGGCGCTGGTCTGGCTGGCGCTGCTGCAGCCCTGGGGCGGCCTGCTGCGGCTGTTCGGCATCTACCCGGCGATCCGGGCCGCGATGGCGGGCACCGCCGTGGCCGCCGGCACCGGCGGGCTGCTCGGCGGCTCGGCGCTGGACGTGGCCGGGGCGGCGGGGGCCCTGGCGGTGCCGATGGCCGCGCTGGCCGCGCTGCGGGTGCTGGACCACTCCACCGACCGTACGCAGCCCGGCGCGGGGCGACCCGGCGACGAGGGACCCGGCGGCGCGGCCGGTGGCCCCACCGACGGCGGCGACCGCCCCGGGGGAGGCCGCGCGTCGGGGGACGGGCGGGCCGACACCCCGCCGACATCTGACCCCGACGGCACCGGACCGGACGGAACAGCCGCCGGCCGCTCCGGACCGGTGGGAACGGCCGGCGATGCGCCGGCGCCCGCCGGCGCACCGACGCCGCCGCGGCCGGACGGGCGGCCGGTGATCGTGCCCGCCCAGCCCGGTCCGGCATCGACCGAGGTCCCCACCGGCTGACCCGGACCGGGTCCGACGTGCGCCGACGGCGGGTGCGAGGCCTGCCCTGGCCGGGGAAGGTGTTAGCGTGGAATCCCGTGGATCGCGTGATCACTTGACTGATCGGCACGGCGGTTCGCACGACCGCTACGGACGACACGGGAGCAGGCGTTGGCCCCTTCAGCACGGACGACCAGGCACATTTTCGTCACCGGGGGCGTCGCCTCCTCGCTGGGTAAGGGCCTCACCGCCTCCAGCCTCGGCAATCTGCTGACCGCGCGCGGGCTGCGCGTGGTGATGCAGAAGCTCGACCCGTACCTCAACGTCGACCCGGGGACGATGAACCCGTTCCAGCACGGTGAGGTCTTCGTCACCGAGGACGGGGCCGAAACCGACCTCGACGTCGGGCACTACGAGCGGTTCCTCGACCGGGCGCTCTCCGGCAAGGCGAACGTCACCACCGGGCAGATCTACTCGGAAGTGATCGCCAAGGAGCGGCGGGGCGAGTACCTGGGCGACACCGTCCAGGTCATCCCGCACATCACCAACGAGATCAAGGCACGGATCCTCGGCATGGCCGAGGCGGACCCGGACGGCCAGGTGCCGGACGTGGTGATCACCGAGGTCGGTGGCACGGTCGGCGACATCGAGTCGCTGCCGTTCCTCGAGGCGATCCGCCAGGTCCGCCACGACCTGGGTCGGGACAACTGCTTCTACCTGCACGTCTCGCTGGTGCCCTACCTGGCGCCATCAGGCGAGCTGAAGACGAAGCCGACCCAGCACTCGGTGGCACAGCTGCGCAGCATCGGAATCCAGCCGGACGCCCTGGTGCTGCGCTGCGACCGGGAGATCCCGGAGAAGGTCAAGGAGAAGCTCTCGCTCTACTGCGACGTGGACCGGGAGGCGGTCACCGCCGCCCCGGACGCGCCGAGCATCTACGACATCCCGAAGGTGCTGCACCGGGAGGGTCTCGACGCGTACGTGGTGCGCCGGCTCGGGCTCTCCTTCCGGGACGTGGACTGGACCAGCTGGGACGACCTGCTGGACCGGGTGCACCAGCCGCACCACACGGTCACCGTCGCGGTGGTCGGCAAGTACGTCGACCTGCCCGACGCGTACCTGTCGGTCAGCGAGGCGATCCGGGCGGCCGGGTTCGGCCACCGGGCCCGGGTGCAGCTGCGCTGGGTGCCAAGCGACGACTGCGTCACCCCGGCCGGCGCGGCGGCCGCCCTGACCGGCGTCGACGGCATCCTCATCCCCGGCGGCTTCGGCGTACGCGGCATCGAGGGCAAGATCGGCACCGCCCGGTACGCCCGGGAGAACGGCATCCCGCTGCTGGGCCTCTGCCTCGGCCTGCAGTGCATGACCATCGAGGTGGCCCGCCACTTGGCGGGACTGGACGGGGCGAACTCGCTGGAGTTCGACGAGGAGGCCAAGCACCCGGTCATCGCCACCATGGCCGACCAGGAGGACATCGTCGCCGGCCGGGGCGACCTGGGCGGCACCATGCGGCTCGGGGCGTACCCGGCGAAGCTGACCGAGGGCTCGCTGGTCGCCGAGGCGTACGGCAGCACCGAGGTCAGCGAGCGGCACCGGCACCGGTACGAGGTGAACAACGCCTACCGGGACCAGCTCACCAAGGCCGGCCTGCACTTCTCCGGCACCTCGCCGGACGGCCGGCTGGTCGAGTTCATCGAGCTGGACCGCGGCCTGCACCCGTTCTTCGTGGCCACCCAGGCGCACCCGGAGCTGAAGAGCCGGCCGACCCGGCCGCACCCGCTGTTCGCCGGCTTCGTCAAGGCGGCCATTGCGTACTCCGAGGCCGACCAGCTCCCGGTCGACCTCGACGCGGCCCCGGCGGGGAAGAAGGCCAGCCGCAACGGCACCGCCGCCGCGGCGAAGGCGGCGTCGGCGTCGTGAGCGCCGTCGAGCACCGCTACGAGGTGACCGACCACCGGGAGATCTGGTCCGGCCGGATCTTCTCGGTGGTCAGCGACGACGTCACCATGCCCGGCGGCGGCACCGCGGCCCGTGAGTACGTCCGGCACGTCGGCGCGGTGGCCGTGGTGGCGCTGGACGGCGCCGGCCAGGTGGTGCTGATCCGCCAGTACCGGCACCCGGTCGGCCGGCACCTGTGGGAGCTGCCGGCCGGGCTGACGGATGTCAGTGGCGAGGACCTGGCCGCGGCGGCGGCCCGGGAGCTGGCCGAGGAGGCGGACCTGACCGCCGGCACCGTCGACGTCCTGGTCGACCTGCACAGCTCGCCGGGCTTCTCGGACGAGCTGGTCCGGGTCTTCCTGGCCCGCGACCTGGCCGACGTGCCGGCGGAGCAACGGCACGACCGCCGCGAGGAGGAGGCCGACCTCCAGGTCGTCCGGGTCGACCTCGACGAGGCGGTCCGGATGGTGCTGGTCGGGGAGATCACCAACGCGTCCTGCGTGGCCGGCCTGCTCGCCGCCGCCCGGGCCCGGGACACCGGCTGGACGGTGCTGCGTCGGCCGGACGCGCCGCTGCCCTACTGAGGCGGCACGACGACGAAGGGGCCGCGCGGTGTCACCGCGCGGCCCCTGGCATATGAGCGGACACCTTGGTGATCACCGGCGATCCTGTCCGCACCGTAGCGCCGACGGTGGGACGATGGGCGCGAACATTGTCCCGACGGCTGAGGTGGTCTCCACCGCCGGCCCGGTCGACGCCTGACACTTCGTCAGGACGACCAGGCACCGGATGTCACTGTGCTGGCTCCCGAAAGGTGCCCGCGCGCCTAGACTGCCGCCGGCGGGATCGGTGGACTGCGGCGGCAATGGGGCCGTCCGCGCACCGAGCAGTCGGGGTGAGGCAGCCCCGAAGAGAGGTGTCTGCATCGTGAAGGTCGGAATCCCACGCGAGGTCAAGAACCACGAGTACCGCGTGGCGATCACGCCGGCGGGCGTCAACGAGTTCACCCGCAGCGGTCACCAGGTCCTCGTCGAGTCCGGCGCCGGCGTCGGCTCCAGCATCAGCGACGAGGAGTTCGCCGCGGCCGGAGCCAAGATCCTGGCCACCGCCGACGAGGTGTGGGACGCCGCCGAGCTGGTGCTCAAGGTCAAGGAGCCGGTCGAGGAGGAGTACCACCGGATGCGCGAGGGGCAGGTGCTCTTCACCTACCTGCACCTGGCCGCCTCGAAGACGTGCACCGACGCGCTGATCGACCGCAAGGTCACCGGCATCGCGTACGAGACGGTCGAGCTGCCCGACCGCTCGCTGCCGCTGCTCGCCCCGATGTCCGAGGTGGCCGGCCGGCTCGCCCCGCAGGTGGGCGCCTTCTACATGATGCGTACCGGCGGCGGCCGCGGCGTGCTGCCGGGCGGCGTCTCCGGCGTGTACGCGGCGAAGACCGTGGTCATCGGCGCCGGCGTGTCCGGCATGAACGCCGCGGCGATCGCGCTGGGCCTGCAGTCCGAGGTGCTGCTGCTGGACAAGAACGTGGCCCGGCTGCGCCAGGCCGACGCCATCTACCGGGGCCACCTGCAGACGGTCGCCTCCAACGCGTACGAGATCGAGCGGGCCGTGCTCGACGCGGACCTGGTCATCGGCGCGGTCCTGGTGCCGGGCGCGAAGGCGCCGAAGCTCATCTCCAACGAGCTGGTCTCCCGGATGAAGTCGGGCAGCGTGCTCGTCGACATCGCCATCGACCAGGGCGGCTGCTTCGAGGACTCGCGTCCCACCACGCACGCCGACCCGGTCTACAAGGTGCACGAGTCGATCTTCTACTGCGTGGCGAACATGCCCGGCGCGGTGCCGAACACCAGCACCCACGCGCTGACCAACGTCACCCTGCCGTACGCCCTCGAGCTGGCCAACCACGGCTGGCGGGAGGCGCTGCGCCGCGATCCGGCCCTCGCGCTGGGCCTGAACACCCACGAGGGTCAGGTCGTCTACGGCCCGGTCGCCGACGCGCACGGCATGGCCACCCTGCCGCTGGCGGACGTGCTGGCCTGAGGGGCGACGGGCTGACCGGAACACCGGCCGGGGCCGGCACGGGCGAGCAGCCCGCGCCGGCCCTGCGCCGCGCCGTCCGCGGCTACCTCGACCACCTCACCGTCGAGCGTGGACTCTCCGCCAACACGCTCTCGTCGTACCGCCGGGACCTGGACCGCTACCTCGGCACCCTGGCCGCGGCCGGGGTGACCGACCTGGCCGCGGTCGGCGCGGCCCAGGTCGAGGCCCACCTGGCCCGGCTACGCGCCGGCGACGACGACCACCCGCCCCTGGCGGTGTCGTCGGCGGCCCGGGCGGCCAGCGCGGTGCGCGGCCTGCACCGCTTCGCGCTGCGCGAGGGGATGGCCGGCGCCGACCCCAGCCGCGACGTCCGCCCGCCCACGCCGCCGCGCCGGCTGCCCCGCGCGCTGCCGGTCGACGACGTGGTCCGGCTGCTGGAGACCGCCGGCGCGGTGACCGCCACCGGCGACCAGGCGCCCCTCGCGCTGCGCGACCGGGCGCTGCTGGAGTTCCTGTACGGCACCGGCGCGCGCATCTCCGAGGCCGTCGGCCTCGCCGTGGACGACCTGGACACCGACGACGGTGCGGTCGTGCTGCGCGGCAAGGGCGGCCGGACCCGGCTCGTGCCGCTCGGCGGGTACGCGGTCGAGGCGCTGCGCGCCTGGCTGGTCCGGGGCCGCCCGACGCTGGTCGCCGCCGGCCGGGGCACCCCGGTGGTCTTCGTCAACGCCCGTGGCGGCGTGCTGTCCCGGCAGGGCGCGTGGACCATCCTGCGCCGCACCGCCGAGCGGGCCGGCCTGCCGGTGGAGGGCCCCGGCGCGGTCTCGCCGCACACCCTGCGCCACTCGTACGCCACCCACCTGCTCGACGGCGGCGCCGACGTCCGGGTGGTGCAGGAGCTGCTCGGCCACGCCTCGGTGACCACCACCCAGGTGTACACGTTGGTCACTGTGGAGCGGCTGCGCGAGGTGTACGCCACCGCGCACCCGCGCGCCCGCGGCTGAGCCGGCCCCGACCGTCCTGACCGGCCGGTACGTCCGACACGCCGACCGGGTACCGAACGTGCTGCTGGTGCGTGGCGTACAGTCGGCATCGGCGCGGACCTCCTGGGGCGACGAACCGGGGTGCGCAGCGGCGCCGCGAAGGACGTCGGGCGGCTCCGACGCCGGGTGGTCGTCGGGAGGGGGCAACGAGGACATGGCTGGCAACGGTGACCGTGCCGACGCCTGGACGTCGGAGCTCCGCGAGCAGCAGGCGTCGCTCGGCGCTGACCTGGGTCCGGCCGACCCGGCCGCGTACACGATGCGCAAGCCCATCCCGGAGCCCATGCCGACCGACCGGCACGGCCCGGCGCGGATCATCGCGATGGCCAACCAGAAGGGTGGCGTCGGCAAGACCACCACGACCATCAACCTGGGCGCCGCGCTCGCCGAGTACGGCCGCAAGGTGCTGCTGGTGGACTTCGACCCGCAGGGCGCGCTCTCGGTGGGGCTGGGGGTCAACCCGCACAACCTCGACCTGTCGGTCTACAACCTGCTCATGCAGGACGACGTCCTCGCCGAGGACGTCCTGATCAAGACCGACGTGGCCGGGCTGCACCTGCTACCGGCCAACATCGACCTCTCCGCCGCCGAGATCCAGCTGGTCAACGAGGTCGCCCGGGAGATGGCGCTGGCCCGCGTGCTCCGGACCGTCCGCAAGGAGTACGACTACATCCTGATCGACTGCCAGCCCTCGCTCGGCCTGCTGGCGATCAACGCGTTGACCGTCGCGCACGGCGTGCTCATCCCCCTGGAGTGCGAGTTCTTCAGCCTGCGCGGGGTGGCGCTGCTGCTGGACACCATCGACAAGGTCCGCGAGCGGCTCAATTTCGACCTGGAGCTCGAGGGCATCCTCGCCACCATGTACGACAGTCGCACCACGCACTGCCGGCAGGTGCTCCAGCGGGTGGTGGAAGCCTTCGGCGACAAGGTCTACCAGACGGTGATCACCAAAACCGTCAAGTTCCCCGAGTCGACCGTCGCCGGCGCCCCGATCACCACGCTTGACCCGGCCTCCTCCGGCGCGCGCAACTACCGCCAGCTGGCCCGTGAGGTGATCGCCGCCCAGGAGGACCGGTAGGCCCGGGGTGCACCAGGTCACCGGCCCGTCCGGCCCGTCCACTACGGTCGTCGGGTGACCGCACCGCCCCTCGACCCACCCGCCGCGCCGCCCGGCGCCGCCGACCCGGCGGTCGCCGCCGAGCTGGCCGCGGAGGTCGACGGCGTCGTGCCCGTCGCGGAGACCAGCGGGTTCACCGTCCGGCTGGACAACTTCACCGGCCCGTTCGACCTGCTGCTGCAACTGATCGGCAGGCACAAGCTCGACGTCACCGAGGTGGCCCTGCACAAGGTCACCGACGAGTTCATCGCCTACATCCGGGCGATGGGCGACCAGTGGGACCTGGACGAGGCCAGCGAGTTCCTGCTGATCGCGGCCACCCTGCTCGACCTCAAGGCGGCCCGGCTGCTGCCCGCCGCCGAGGTGGAGGACGAGGAGGACCTCGCTCTCCTGGAGGCGCGGGACCTGCTCTTCGCCCGGCTGCTGCAGTACAAGGCGTACAAGGAGGCCGCGGCGCACATCGCCGAGCTGGAGGCGGTCGGCGGGCGGCGCTACCCGCGAGCGGTCACCCTGGAGCCCCGGTACGCCGAGGCACTGCCCGACCTGGTGCTCGGCATCGGCCCGGAGCGGCTGCTCAAGCTCGCGATCAAGGCGATGACCCCGAAGCCCACGCCGGAGGTCTCGATCGCCCACGTGCACATGGTCCGGGTCAGCGTCCGCGAGCACGCCGGGATCCTCACCGAGCGGCTGCGGCGCGCCGGCATCGCCACCTTCTCGCTGCTCTGCGCCGACTGCGAGATCACCCTGGAGGTGGTGGCCCGCTTCCTCGCCCTGCTGGAGCTCTACCGGGAGGGCCTGGTCGCCTTCGTCCAGGAGCAGGCGCTGGAGGAGTTGACCGTCCGCTGGACCGGCCCCACCGACGGCGACACCGAGCTGCACATCGACGAGTACGCCGGCTCCCCGGAGCCGGCGGAGGCGGCCCCGGACCCGCCGACCGTCGACGGCGGGGGCGGGGCGGGTGCGTCCACGCAGGCGTCCGGCGACGGAGGGCTGCCCGCGCCGCAGCCGGAGGAGCCGGGCGACGAGACGGGAACGACGGAGGAGTGAGCGCGATGAGTGACGAGGAGCACCGGGACTCCCTGGCCGATCAGGCCGCCGCCTGGGTTCCCCCGTGGGAACGCCGCCCCACCTCCGCGTCGGACTCCCCAGTAGGAGATCTTGGAAGCGGGCTGCCCCTCGAGGGGCCCGAATCGTCCAAGATCTCGGACGAGCCGGAAGAGCCGGAAGAGCCGGAAGAGCCGGACGCGGGTCCGGCGGAACCGGTGGCGGAGGTGGCTGCCGTCCCGGATGAGCCGGTGGCGGAGGTGGCTGCCGTCACGGATGAGCCGGTGGGGGAGGGCGCGGCTGCGGGCGTACCGACGAAGCAGCCGGCGGGGCGACGACGGGCGAGGCCCGCGCCCGCGCCCGCGCCCGCGCCGGAGCTGGACGACGCCGAGCTGCGCGGCGCGCTGGAGGCGATCCTGCTGGTGGTGGACGAGCCGGTCAGCGAGCTGACCCTCGCCGAGGTGCTGGAACAGCCGGCCGCGCGGGTCGGCCCGATGCTGGACGAGATCGCCGCCGGCTACACCGCGTCCGGGCACGGTTTCGAGCTGCGCCGGGCGGCCGGTGGCTGGCGTCTCTACACCCGCCCGGAATACGCGACCTACGTCGAGCGGTTCGTGTTGGACGGGCAGTCGGCACGGCTGACCCAGGCCGCGCTGGAGACACTGGCCGTGGTCGCCTACAAGCAGCCGGTCACCCGGTCGCGGATCTCCGCCATCCGCGGTGTGAACTGCGACGGGGTGATCCGTACGCTGGTCTCCCGCGGCCTCATCTCCGAGTGCGGCACCGAACCGGACAGCGGGGCGTTCCTCTACCGGACGACCACGATGTTCCTGGAGAAGCTCGGGCTGAACTCCGTGCACGACCTCCCGCCGCTCGCCCCGTTCCTCCCCGACGACGTAGAAGAGCTTGCTGATGCCACGCGATGACCGCACCGTCCGTACCGACGCGCCCGAGGGTGAGCGCCTGCAGAAGGTGATGGCCGCCGCCGGCGTGGGCTCCCGCCGCGCCTGCGAGGACCTGATCTTCCGGCGTCGGGTGACCGTCGACGGCCGGGTCGCACGGCTCGGCGACAAGGTCGACCCGGCCACCGCCGTGATCCACGTCGACGGCGAACGGCTGGTCGTCGACACCCGGCTGGTCTACCTGGCGATGAACAAGCCCCGCGGGGTGGTCTCCACCATGGCGGACGAGAAGGGGCGCACCGCGCTGGCCGACTTCCTCGGCAACCGGGTGGAGCAGCGGGTCTACCACGTCGGGCGGCTCGACGCGGACAGCGAGGGGCTGCTGCTGCTCACCAACGACGGCACCCTGGCCCACCGGCTGATGCACCCGTCGTACGGGGTGTCGAAGACGTACCTCTGCGAGGTGGCCGGGCCGATCCCGCGCAACCTGAGCAGGCGACTGCTGGCCGGGGTGGAGCTGGAGGACGGCCCGGTGACGGTCGAATCCTTCAAGGTGGTGGACACGCTGGGCAAAACCGCCCAGGTGGAGCTGATCCTGCACGAGGGGCGCAAGCACATCGTCCGGCGCCTGCTGGCCGAGGTGGGCCACCCGGTGGCCCGGCTGGTGCGTACCTCGATCGGGCCGATCCGGCTGGGCGACCTGCGCGCCGGGCGGACCCGCCGGCTGACCAACGCGGAGGTCGGCGCGCTGTTCAAGGCCGTCGGCGACTGACCGGAGTCGTTCCGGGTACCGCGGCGGGTAGGCTTCCTCGCGGCTGAGGTGGGCCGCGCGTGTCGCGGGTCGCGCCCGGCGACGTCGCGCGCGGCCCGGACGGGACCGCGGGCATCATTGACGATGGACAACCGCTCAACGGCGCCGGAGAAACCGGCGACCCGCGAGGTACGGGCTGAGGAGGAACACGGTGGGGCAGAACGAACGGACCGGGCGGTGCGTGGTCGCAGTGGACGGGCCATCCGGTTCGGGTAAATCCACCGTCTCGCGGCGGCTCGCCGTCAGCCTGGACGCCCGCTACCTCGACACCGGCGCGATGTACCGGGCGCTCACCTGGGCGGTGCTGCGCTCGGGGGTCGACCTGACCGACGCCGAGTCGGTGGCCAAGGTCACCGGTGAGGTGGACCTGCGCATCGGCACCGACCCCCAGGGGTACGGCGTGACCGCCGACGGCGTGAGCATCGACAAGGAGATCCGCGGCCCCGAGGTGACCGGCGCGGTCTCCGCCGTGGCCGCCGTGCCGGCGGTCCGGGCCATCCTCGTCGCCCGGCAGCGGCAGATCATCGCCGACGCCCGCCGGATCGTGGTCGAGGGCCGCGACATCGGCTCGGTGGTGGCGCCCGACGCCGACCTGAAGGTCTACCTGACTGCCTCCGAGACGGCCCGCGCCCAGCGGCGCAGCGCCGAGGACGCCGCCGACGTCGCCGTGACCGCCGCCGACCTGGCCCGCCGCGACAAGCTCGACTCGAGCCGCAAGGCCGACCCGTTGCAGCAGACCCCCGACGCGGTGGTGCTGGACACCACCGAGCTGGGCATCGACGAGGTCGTCGCCCGGCTGCGCGCGCTGCTCACCGAGCGGGGCGTGGCATGACCGAGGAGAGCGCTGGTTGGGTGGAGCTGCGCGAGCCGGACCTCGACACCGAGGAGCCGTCCGGCCCGCAGCCCGTGGTGGCCGTGGTCGGCCGCCCCAACGTGGGCAAGTCGACGCTGGTCAACCGGATCATCGGCCGCCGGCAGGCGGTCGTCGAGGACGTCTCCGGGGTGACCCGGGACCGGGTGCCCTACGACGCGCAGTGGAACGGCCGGTCGTTCACCGTGATGGACACCGGCGGCTGGGAGCCCGACGCCAAGGACCGCGCCGCCGCGATCGCCGCGCAGGCCGAGATCGCGGTCGTCACCGCCGACGTGGTGCTCTTCGTGGTCGACGCGATGGTCGGTTCGACCGACGTGGACGAGGCCGCGGTGAAGATGCTGCGGCGCAGCGCGAAGCCGGTGATCCTGGTGGCGAACAAGACCGACAACACCGCCATCGAGATGGAAGCCACCTCGCTATGGTCGCTCGGCCTCGGTGAGCCCTTCCCGGTCTCCGCCCTGCACGGCCGGGGCTCGGGCGACCTGCTCGACGCCATCCTGGACGCGCTGCCCGAGGCGCCGAAGATCGTCGACAACCGCCCGCGCGGTCCCCGCCGGGTGGCCCTCGTGGGCCGGCCCAACGTCGGCAAGTCCAGCCTGCTCAACCGCTTCTCCGGCGAGCTGCGCGCGGTCGTCGACTCGGTCGCCGGCACCACCGTCGACCCGGTCGACAGCCTGGCGGAGATCGGCGGCGAGACCTGGCAGCTGGTGGACACCGCCGGGCTGCGCAAGCGGGTCGACAAGGCCAGCGGCACCGAGTACTACGCCAGCCTGCGGACCGCCGGGGCGATCGACGCGGCCGAGGTCGCGGTGGTGCTGCTCGACGCCAGCGAGCCGATCAGCGAGCAGGACCAGCGGATCCTCACCATGGTCACCGAGGCCGGCCGGGCCCTGGTCATCGCCTTCAACAAGTGGGACCTGGTCGACGCCGACCGCCGGTACTACCTGGACAAGGAGATCGAGCGGGAGCTGCGCCGGATCCCCTGGGCGATCCGGCTGAACCTGTCCGCGATGACCGGCCGGGCGGTGGACAAGCTCGCGCCGGCGCTGCGCAAGGCCCTGGACAGCTGGGAGACCCGGGTGCCGACCGCGCAGCTCAACCAGTGGCTGACCGCGCTGGTCCAGGCCACCCCGCACCCGGTGCGCGGTGGTCGGGCCCCGAAGATCCTCTTCGCCACCCAGGCAGGGGTCGCGCCGCCGCGGTTCGTGCTCTTCACCACCGCGCCGCTGGACGCCGGGTACCAACGCTTCGTCGAGCGCAAGCTCCGCGAGGAGTTCGGCTTCGAGGGCAGTCCGGTGGAGATCTCCGTACGCCCCCGCAAGAAGCTCGGTCCCGGCGGTCGCGGCAAGGCCCACGGCTGACCCGTACGTCGAAACGCCGGGCGGCCCCGCGCCGCCCGGCGTTCCCTTACCCACACCCACCCGCCCAGGACGCTCTAGCGGGTGTGACGGATGGGGACGGACGGCGCGGGAGGGGGCGTGCTCGCGCTGGGAGGATCCTGCGCTAAGCTGTACCGGCTGTCGCGGGGGAAAACCGCGCGGGGGCATCGGGACGTGGCGCAGCTTGGTAGCGCACTTGACTGGGGGTCAAGGGGTCGTCGGTTCGAATCCGGCCGTCCCGACGCAGGTCAAAGGCCATTCGGAATCTTCCGGATGGCCTTTTCTGATCTTGTACAGCAGCGAAGTACAGCAACGGCTCATTGATCGAGGCTCTCGCCGAGCTTCCGTAGGGCTTCTCGGGTGGCCTTGGACGAGACCTGGCTGTAGATCTCCATCGTGATCGAGAAGTCCGCGTGCCTCAGGATCGCCATCGCGATCCGGGGATGCACGTCCAGGTCGACCAGCAGGTACGCCGGGCGTCGTGAACGGTGATCTTAGGGACGCCGGCTCTGGCGATGCGGCTGTCGTAGGACCGGTTGAAGTTCCGCGGCTCGACCGGCAGCCCGTAGCGGGTCGTGAAGATCATGCCGGTGTCGTGCCAGGCCTCGCCGGCCCTCTCCCTGGCCGTCTCCTGTTGTCGGTAGCGGTGCCGTAGCGCGGTGTCAAGGTGACCCGGCAGGCGTGGTCGGAGCACCGCGGCGTCTACGGCGCCCGACGGCTCACCGCCGAACTGCACGAACGCGGCCACCGGTGGAACCGCACGGCGGTGGCCCGGCTGATGCGCCTGGCCGGCATCGAGGGCGCCCACCGACGCCGGGGGGGTAAGCCCCGCCGCAAGGCGGCGTCGACCGCGACCGCGCCGGACCTGGTCCAGCGGCAGTTCACCGCGACCGCACCCAACCGGTTGTGGGTCGCCGACATCTCCTACCTGCGCACCTAAGAAGGATTCCTTTACCTCGCCGTGGTCGTCGACGCCTACTCCCGCCGCGTCGTCGGCTGGGCGATGGCCGACCACCTGCGCACCGAGCTGAACCTCGACGCCGTCGGCATGGCCATCCAGCACCGCCGACCCCGCCCGCGACCAGGTCATCCACCACTCAGACCGCGGAACGCCCAGTACACATCGTTCGAGTTCGGCCGCACCCTGCGCTCCTGCGGCGTCCTCGCCTCAATGGGCTCCGTGGCCGACTGCTTCGATAACGCCCTGGCCGAGACGTTCCTCGCCACCTTGAAGACCGAGCTGGTCTACACCCGCGCCTGGCCCAGCTGGCACGAACTGGAGACGGAGGTCTTCTACCACATCGAGGGCTTCCACAACCCTCGCCGCCGGCACAGCCGTCTGGGTAACGTCAGCCCTGACACCTACGAGAAGATCCACCACGAGTCCCTAACAGACATCGAGGTGTCCGGCCGATAGGGTCACTTCAGTGTGCCTGAGTGGACCACTCCACTGCTGTAGACCGGGACACGCTTGAACGTGGCCGTTCACCGACAACACAGACACGGCCCGGCCCCGGCGGGATCCTGAAGCGGGCTCCTCCGGCCCGGTTTGACGCGCGTCTCAGTAGGGAAATTTCGCGGACACCTCAACGAAGGAGACTGTATGGAGACGTCCGCTAGCGTCGGGCGCAGTTGCCCACAGCCGACACGTCCATGTGCAGCGGCGCGTGTTGCAGCGCCGACCGCGAGGGGGCGAGCCTAATGGCTCGCGTCGGTCGCTACGGGATCCCAGGGTTCGTGTGGTTCCTGATCTGGCTCGTCGTCTGCATCTTGATCGTCATCCTGTTGGCGCTGCTCATTCACCACTTCGGAGGCGCCTCGCTTTCGCTCAAGCTCGGCCACTTCTACCTGAACATCGGGGTCACCTGACCTGCCAGATCGTCGACACTCCGGCGCCGGTATTGCACCAGGCGTGTTAGCCGTCACCTTCGGTGACGGCTAACACGCCTTGGAAGCGAGCAAGCGTGCAGTGCCAGCCCTGTGCAGCGCCATGAGTCGATTGAGGCGCAGCACACCAGCCTGAATCTTGTCGAGTGGACCAACAGATCACGGGCTGACAGGAACTGGCCGACTATGCTGCGCGGATGTCCGAGCCTCCCAAGGCGTACTCGATTGCCGTCCGCTTGCAGCGTTCCACAACCGAAGAGGCGTACCTGTCCGTTCCCATCGATGCAGCGATCATGCAGGCCGAGCCTGCGGTCGACGGCAGCTACCGGATCGTAGGTCGCCGGCGAACGCCGTCAGTCTGTCGCCTCCGAAGCCGGTGGCTGCCGGTACTGGTAGATCTGGGTGTCATCAAGCGCGTCAGCGAGAATGTAGACATGCTCAACCGCGGGCGCCCGAACATCCTGTGCCCCGACATAGAAGCCAGCCTGAGGCAGGTTCACCACCGTCGGCGGGCTGCCGTCGACGGTCACCTCCACTGCCATCAATCTCCCGTCGACCGGTCCGCCCAAGAACCACGCCTCCGCTGCCGCCATCAGGCCATGATGCCGTCTTCGCCTCATCCAGAACCCGCAGCCGCGAGTGCTTCCACCCTGCTGCAAGGCTTGCGACACTGGCCACATGACCGCCGAACGGCGACCGAGCGAAGCCGAGCGTGAGGATGGCTGGTACGGCTACGAGCCAGAACCGTCTCAGCGGGCGTCGTTCGTGCAACGGGTGCCGCTGCGGTGGTGGCGAGTCCGGTACTGGCGCAAGTACCGACGCGCCCACCAGGCCGCGCTGGAGCGGCTGGCCGTCCGGCAACGCGAGCGGGGACAGCTGGGCTAAGCGGGCCGCAAAGAGGCGGAGTCGGCCACTGCCGTGCCGCAGAGGCAGCCAGGAGGCAGCGAGAAAACCAGCAGCGGGCAGCAGGAGACGACAAGGGCAGCAACGAAGCCGCGCTCCCCATCGCATGACGGCATTAGGTGGTATCCAACGATGCGTCGTACCCACGTTCGGGACGAAGAAGTCATAGGTTCGGATCCGGCCGCTCCGACCAGCTCAGAGCACATTGGCGTAGCGGATGACCCATCAGGCCGGGTGCTCGCGGAGGAAGGACTGTGCCGCCGCCTTCATGGCCGCCACCGCTTCCTCCGGTTGGTTGTATATGGCATCCCATCCGGCGTACAGCTCCAAGAAGCGATCGGCGACCGCTCGCAGCTCCGGCAATCCGGAGTAGCAGGCCTGCCAGTAAATCTCGTGGGCCAGGTCCTCCGGGTCGCCCTTACCAACAAGGATG
Organism: Micromonospora sp. RTP1Z1; assembly: GCF_033804685.1. Taxonomy (NCBI): domain Bacteria; kingdom Bacillati; phylum Actinomycetota; class Actinomycetes; order Micromonosporales; family Micromonosporaceae; genus Micromonospora; species Micromonospora sp. RTP1Z1. The sequence goes on along the minus strand of NZ_JAPFQV010000061.1, from coordinate 4,674 downwards.
TTCGCCGCCGCCTCACGCATCAGGTGCAGCCGGGCGCCGCTCTCGTCCGGGACCGGCCAGTCAACCTCATCCATTGCCTGCCGGAACAGGTCGACCGCTTCCCGCGACTGTCCCTTCGACAGACCGGCGAGTTCGCGCAGGGCCGGAGAGTCGAAGCCTCTGGTCAGGGCATGAGCAGCCGCCATCGGTAGGTCATCGCCCGCCGGCTCTCCCATCGCCAGCCGGATAGCAAGGTCTCGCAGCTGCTCCACTCCCAGAGGCTAGGCGGGGCCTGGACTGCTGGCCAGGGAGCCCAGGCCGTCGCCAGGCCGTCAGAGGCCGGACATGGACGACTAACAACAACCACAGGCCACGACGTATACCCAGGTAGCCGAGCGTGACCTAGGCGACGGCCAGCGGGGCCTCCGCTGCCTTACCTGTAGTTGGTGAACCGCTGACCCCTCCGCGGACGCTACTGGGTGCTGTCGAGGTCGGGAGCAGGCGTGGTTCCTACGGCGTTCGCGATCGAGACGAGATCTGGGGTCAGCGGCGGTTGGGTCAGCGGCCACGACTTGCTCCGACCCCTGGAGGCTGTTGGGCGGTCGGTTCCAGCTCGCCGGTCGCGACCTGTGACGGCAGTAGTAGGGCGGCCACTGCCGCGGTGATCGCGAGGACGGCGATGACGAGCCAGACCGTCAAGGTAAGAGACAGTTGTTGTCCAGCCACGCTGCCAACCACGCCGCCTACCACCGTCGCCGCCATTTCCACCGCCGAGAACGCGGAACTTACCCTGCCGAGTTGGTGGTCCGGCGTCTGTCGTTGAACCTGAACCTGAACCAGCATCAGCAGGGCGCCACCGGGCAGCCCAGCCAGCGCGATGAAGGCCAGCGCGGCGGCGAAGTAGGGGACGAGGAAAAGCCCGGCGAAGCAGAGCGTGATCGCCAGCAGGGAACCCGTGAACGACAGCCGTAGGCGGCCGCTACGAGAGAGGTGGTTCCCTGCGATTGCGCTGAGCAGGAACCCGCCGCCCAGCGCCGCCATGAGGATGCCCACGTCGCTGGCGTCACCGCCGAGGACGCTGATCACGTAGGGCACGAGCAGGACGTTGAGGGCGGCGTTGGCTAGCAGGAATAGACCGGAGACGGTGAGCGTGGCGCGCAGCACCGGATGGCCAAAGAGATGGGTGACGCCCTCTCGGGCCTGGAGCCAGAGCCCGGCCAGCCCGGAGTGCGACGTCGGCCGCTCCTGGGATTGCTCTACCGGCATGCGGCCCATCCCGAAGATCAGTATCGCCGAGGCCAGGTATGTGGCTGAGTCGATCAGTACCAGCCCGTCGAAGCCGACGAGCATGTAGAGCGCGCCGCCGACCGGTGCGCCGGCGAGGCGGACGATGCCGCTTGCGACGTTGGTCCAGGAATTCGCTGCCTCAAGGTCTTTGCCTCGGCCGACAAGGGCCGGGACGACCGCACGGGCGGCGGGCTGAAAGAAGTGCCCAATGGCGCTCTCGCAGAACATCGCGAGGTAGAGCAGCCAGAGCATGCCGGGATGGTTGACCAGAATCAGCGCCAGGACGACAACCATCCGCAGCATGTCAGCGCTGATCATGATCGAGCGGCGGTCCCACCGGTCGACCAGCACCCCGGCGACGGGGGCGAAGACGATTGCCGGCAGGGTTTGGGCGACGAAGGCGAGGCCGCTGCTGACCGTCGAACCGGTCATGGTGTAGACGTAGACCGGCACCGCCACGATCATCAGCCAGTTGCCCAGGTTCGACAGCAGGCTACTGCACCACAGCAGACCAAACCGTCGGCTCTTGAGGACGATCATCAATCTCCCCTTCGGCACCTGCTTTGCAGGCGGCACCTCGACCAAGTCGGAGGTACGAACCGTATGCGACGGCAACCGGGGTTCACGGCCGGTGGATTCAGGCGAGGGTAGGCCGGGCGGCAGCCGGAGACTCGCCGGCCCTACGCCATTGCTCATCCAGTCCGGCGAGGCAGCAAGAAAGCATCGCGAACCTCGATCAGAGTCGGTCCCGGACGACAAGGAACGCTGCCCACCACCTGCTGGCCGACCCACGTCGGTACCGTCCGGCAACCGTCAACAGGGTGTATCCGGCTCCCCCCGGCTGGGGTCATTCCCGCCGGTACCGATCAGGCCGTTACGTGCGCGAAGGCGTCCGGGATCGACCGGACGCCCCTTCCGTGTCGAGAAACAGCGTTGCGTGACATCACGACGACATGGCTCTAGACAATAGTGTGTGACGCACACTATCGTGTGATGCATGGTTAGCGATGACGTCCTGCGGACGCACCTCCAGGAGCTGCGGCGGGGCACCGTGGTGATGGCGAGCCTGGTCGCCCTGCGCCGCCCTGACTACGGCTACGCACTGCTGCAACGACTGACCGAGCACGGCTTTCCCGTCGACGCCAACACGCTCTACCCGCTGCTGCGCCGGCTGGAGGAGCAGGGGCTGCTGACCAGCGAGTGGAACACCGAGGAGAGCCGGCCCCGCAAGTTCTACCGGACCAGCGACGAGGGCAAGTCCGTGCTGCGCCGGCTGCTCGACGACTTGGCCGCCGTGCAGACCTCCATGACCGGGCTGATCGAAGGAGCCGACCGATGACCACCCTGACCGACCGCTACCTCGCCGCGACCCTGCGATCGGTACCCGCCCCGCGCCGGGAGGAGATCGCCACCGAGTTGCGGGCCTCGATCGAGGACATGATCGAGGACCGGACGGCAGGCGGGCAGGAGACCGCCACCGCCGAGCGGGAGGTGCTCACCGAACTGGGCAACCCCGCGCAGCTCGCCGCCCGCTACGCCGACCGCCGGCTGCAGCTCATCGGCCCGACCTACTACCTGGCCTGGGAACGACTACTGAAGCTGCTGCTCTCCTTCGTGCCGGCCCTGGTCGGCGTCGTGGTCGGCCTGGTGGAGGCGACCGACGGGAAGAACCCGGGCGGCGCGGTCGGCGCCGGCATCGCCGCGGCCCTCCAGGTGGTGGTCCAGATCGCCTTCTGGGTCACGCTGGTCTTCGCGGTGATCGAGCGGACCAACACCGCGCTGAACCTGCCGGAATGGACTGTCGACCAACTCCCCGAGGCCCGGGCCCACCGGCAGATCACCCTGACCGACACCGCCGCCACGATCGGCTGGCTCGTGCTGGTCATCGCGTACCTGCCGCTGCAGCACCTCCACTCGTTCGTCCCCGCCTCCGACGGCGGCAACCTGCCGATCCTCGACCCGGCGCTGTGGAGCTTCTGGCTGCCGTTCCTGATCGCCGTGCTGGTCGCCACCGTGGGCCTGGAGGTCGCCAAGTACCGGGCCGGGCGCTGGACCTGGCCGCTGGTCGCGGTGAACGCGGTGCTGGACCTGGCGTTCGCGGTGCCGGTGATCGGGCTGCTGCTGACCGACCGGCTGCTCAGCGTCGAGTTCGTGGCGCGCTTCGAGTGGCTGGGGCAGGGCGACAACCTGGACACCGTCGCGACCGTGGCGGTGGTCGTCACCATCCTGATCGCGCTCTGGGACATGGTCGACTGCGTGGTCAAGGCGTACCGCAACCGGCACTGATCCGCACCGACCGTCGCGGCCCGGCACTCACTCGGGTGCCGGGCCGCGGTACGTCCGCGTCGGGTTACCGGTCGCCGCCGGGCCGCAGAGCGCCGGAGGTGGCCGCGGCGAGGAAGCTCCACAATGGGGCCAGCTCCGCCCTGCCGCCGAGCAGCAAGCCTCATGACGGGGCGCATCTGGCACCACTGAGTGACTAGGTGGGTGACGACGGGTGCGAGCAACCACGGACACCGGTGGACCATTTGGGACCGTTCCGGCAGCTCAACCTACCCGCTCGCGCAGGTCATCGACCGGCGGTTGTTCTTTTGGGACGAAGGGGTCAAGCTCTGCCCGCAAGACGGCCGGCTGGGGACGGGCCTCTCGCCTAATCTGGGCGCCTCTCACCTGAAGGAGCCCGCCATGCCGCCGCCCCGCTTCCCGGCTGACCTCGTCGACGACCTCTGCGCCCCGTTCGCTGTGTATCGCCTCGGCGACCGGCACCCTCAGGTCGTGACCTACCGGCCCGCGCCCGACCGACCCGCGCATCGCCCGCAGGCACAGGACCCCAAGCCCCGCCCACGGACTAGGCCGGCCATAAAGCTGTCGACAGCAACACTGACAGCAACCGCAACGGACGGCAGCGCGCCAGCGAGTGCGGAGACGGACGGTACTCCGAGCTAACGACCGTCCCCGGACAAGGACGGACCTGCTGCACAGAGCTTGTAAGCGAGATATCGCGGGTCGAGCCGAGAGCCGTCAGGGGTACGGCGACACGGATGCGACACATGGGCCGCCAACTAAGATCCGGTACCGACGCAGGAAGGGGTCAGATGGAGACATGGCGTGTCCTGGCGGGTGCCGCCATATGCCTGGCCATGAGCCTCGTAGGTGTCGCCCTGGCCACCAACTTTCGTGGCGTGACGGAGTGGCACGTGCGGCGGTCGATGTCCACCGCGAGCGGGCTACGGCGAGTTCCGCCGTGGCGCTGGCTACCAGATGTCCCGCACGAGGAGCGTCTAGTACGGCAGCCGCCAATTGCTAGCTGACCAGGGCGTAGTCCCGGTTCAGCCGTGTGCGTTGGTGGAACCAGCGTGCGCGGGCCTGGTGACGGCGTCGCCAGTTGAGCCAGTGCGTGTCGTGGCC
>NZ_JAPFQV010000060.1:0-40393 GCF_033804685.1 Micromonospora sp. RTP1Z1 | reverse complement strand
CAGTGCCGGGACGCCTCCGGGCGGCGGAGCCGGGGCAGGGTGGCGTCGACGTCCTGCAGGGCCGCGCCCACGGCCAGCACCCCGCACGCGGACCAGCCGGCGGCCAGCCCGGCGCCGGCCGCGTGCAGGGCGACCACTCCGGCCACCGTGGCCCGGGACAGCGCCGCCCGGGGGTCGATCGCGGCGACCGCCGCCATGCCGAAGATCGTGGCGACCGCGGCGCCGACCAGCACCGGCGACCACCAGGGCAGGTCGAAGGCGGCGGGAGTGCCGATGGTGGCCAGCACGACGGCCGCGCCCGTCACGTCGTACTTCCACGGCGTCGGCAGCAGGATGCCGGCGACGACGGCCAGCAGCGCCAGCGCGACCGGCGCCTGCCACGTCGCCCCGCCGGTCGGCGCGGCCGGCCAGCCGGTCAGGTCGCCGGCCCAGATCGGACCCGGGGTGGCCAGTACGCCGACCCCGCCGCGCAGCGCGCTCCAGCCGGCGATCAGCCCGATCAGCGTGCCGCCGACCGCTATGCCGAGGATCGGCCCCCGCCGCCACTCCTCGGGCATGGCCCGGGCCGCGACGGCGACCACCAGCTCCAGCGCGGCCGCCACCATGAGCTGCCCGCCGGGCGCGAGCACGGCGGCGATCCGGGCCAGGGTGGCGATCAGCGCCGCGGTGGTCGCGGCGGCGGCCAGGTCGGAGCCGTCCAGCGTCAGGTCGGAGCGGCGACCCCGGTCGATGGATGGGTCGAGGAAGAGCAGCACCGCGGCGACGAGCATCAGCGCGCCCACCCAGGCGTCGGCGCTGGTGGTGCCCGGCGCGCCGAACGCGGCCGCGGCGACCGCCAGCGCGCCGAGCCCGGTGCCCACGGCCTGCGGCAGGCTGAGGTGCCGCTGCGCCACCTGGCGGATCGCGGCGTAGCCGAGGGTGACGCAGACGCCGAGGAAGCTCGCCGCGAGCACCGGGACGGTGACCTCGCGCATGCTCGCCGGGGTGGGGGTCGGATCGATGGGCACCGTGGCGGAGACGAACGCGGCGACCGCCCCCGGCAGCGCGAACGCCGCCCCGCCGGCGGCCCAGCCGGAGACCGTGTCCGCCGCAGCCGGGGCGAGTCGGATCCGGGGCGCGAGCGAGACCAGCGCGCCGGCCAGGAAGAGGGTGGTCAGCGCGGCGGCGGTCAGCGCCGGGCGGGAGAGCGCCGCCCCGGCGCCGGCGACGCCCAGCCCGGTCGCGGTGACCGCGTGCACCACGGCGGAACGTCCGCTGTCCGCGGAGAGCGCCAGCACGCCGATGCCCACCGCGGTCAGCAGCGTCGGCCACGGAGCGGCCGCCCAGCCCAGCCCGAGGGAGGCCGGTACGGCGAGCGCGGTCAGCGCCGCCCCGATCACCGCCAACTCGCGTCGGATCTCCGGGGGCAGGGCGACCACCGCGGCGATGGTGAGCAGGAAGGCGCTCGCGGCGAGCTGCCAGCCGGTCGGGCCGACCGCCGCCGCCAGCGTGGCGGGCCACCGGTCCAGGTCCGCCGCCCAGGCGGGCAGCCCCGCCCGGACCGGCGCCAGCCCGGCCCGCAGCGCGCCGCCGGCCACCACCAGGCCGCTGACCGTCAGGGCCACGGCCGAGGCGAGCTGCGGCCCGCGCCGGGCCGCCTCCGGTACGGCCCGCACGGCCAGCCCGGTGACCGTGATCACCGCCGCGATGAGCAGCAGCGACCGGCCGGGGAAGGCGACCGAGGCGATCCGGCCCAGCGCGCCGATCACCGCGAGGGTGACGATGCCGGCGCCGACGTCGGGCAGCGGCGGTCGACGCAGCACCAGCGTGCCGGCCAGCCCGACCAGCGCGGCGAGCAGCAGTACGGCGCCCGCGCCGGTGGCGACCGGCACCGTGTCGGCGCGCAGCAGCGCGGTGACCGCGTACGCCAGGGCGACCGCGACCGCCGCGCCGTGCAGCACCCAGGTCAGCTCGCCCAGCCAGGGCACCGGCCGGGCCGGTCCGGGTGCCGGGGCGGCCGGCGCTTCCGCGCCGAGTACCTCGGCGGACTCCTCGGGGTCCGTCTCCGGGCGACCCTCGGCGGCCCGCTGCCGAGGTGGCGGCGGTGCCGGCGGCGGGGTCGGCAGGTCACGCCGGACCGGTCGCTCGAGGATCACCGCCGAGCGGGCCAGCGCGAGGTCGACCACGGCGACCACGGTCAGCACCAGCGCCCAGCCGGCCGGCCCGGTGATCCGGTCGTAGGCCAGCAGCGGCAGCACCGGCTGGGCGGCGAGCACGGTCGCGAACCGGGGCGCGCGCAGCCCGGTCCCCTGGGCGTACCCGAGGGCCACCAGGGCGGTCAACAGGAAGATCGACCCGGCGAAGACCGCGCCCGATGCGCCGCCGATCCGGTCGACCGCCCAGAGCGCGTACCCGGCCAGCGGCACCAGCAGCAGGCCGACCGCGGCGATCGTCTCGGCGGTCGTGGTGAGCCCGCGGCGGGTCAGCACCGGTGGGGCGAGCAGCATCAGCACCGTCGCGACCAGCAGCACGCCGAGCCGGGCCAGCGCGTCCATCGAGCTGGTCGCGACCGCGGCGAAAACCACCGCCGCCACGCCGAGCAGCAGCGCGCCGAGGCCGAGGGGGATGTTCTGCACCTCGCGGGACGAGGCCTCCGGCGGGTGCTCCGGGTCGTCCACGTCGAGCCAGTGCGCGGTGGACCGGGGCGGCGACGGCGGGAGGTCGTCCGGGCCGGGTGGCGGGGTGCCCTGGCGGGGCACCCGGGGCGGCGCGCCGGTGGTGGCCGTCGGCGGGCGGCGGCCCGGCCGGCGGCGCAGCACCCTGCGGGGCCGGGTGGCCTGCTTGATCCGTTCCTCGCCGGCGTGCGCGAGGATGTCCCGCTGGAAGAGGGCGGCCTGCATCTTGGCGGCGATCTGCCGTTGCTCGCGGGCGATCTCGGCGTCCCGCGCCTTCATCTCCGCGATCGAACGCTCGATCTCCGCCAGGTGCTCGGCCCACTGTGGCTGGTCCGCCCCGCACTGCGGGCAGATGACGGCCGGCTTGATCTCCCGCCCGCACGAGGCGCAACTGAAGGTCTGCACGACACCCCTCCGTCCGGCCGGCCCGCACTGCGGACCTCCACTGTCGCAGCATGCCCTGACCGGGCGCGGATTTCGACAGTTGCCGGCGCGTTCGGAGCAAAAAGAAACGGCCGGCCGTGGAGCAGCTCCACGGCCGGCCGTACGCGTCGGGTCGGGGTCAGGGGCGGCCCATGCCGCGGTACTCCCAACCCGCCTGGGTCCACAGTGTGGAGTCGAGGCAGTTGCGCCCGTCTACCACCCGCCGGCCCCGCGCCAGCTCGCCCAGGGCGACCGGGTCCGCGTTACGGAACTCGGCCCACTCGGTGAGCACGCAGACCAGGTCGGCGCCGCTGACGGCGTCGGTCATGGTCTTCTCGTACGTCAGCTCGGGCATCGCCCGGCGGGCGTTCTCGGCGCCCTGCGGGTCGAAGACGTGCACGTCGGCCCCGGCCTTGCCGAGCAGGGAGGCGACCGCCAGCGCCGGGGCGTCCCGGACGTCGTCGGTGTTCGGCTTGAAGGTGGCGCCGAGCACGGCGATCCGGGTGCCGGAGAGGTCCGGCCCGGCCGGGCCGGAGCGGCGGCCGAGTAGCTCGGCGGCGAGCTGGACCACGCGGGTCCGCCGGCGCAGGTTGATCAGGTCGACCTCGTGCAGGAAGCGCAGCGCCTCACCGGCGCCGAGCTCCTGCGCACGGGCCTGGAAGGCCCGGATGTCCTTGGGCAGGCAGGCGCCGCCGAAGCCCAGACCGGCCTGGAGGAAGCGGTTGCCGATCCGGGGGTCGTACCCGATCGAGCGGGCCAGCTGGGTGACGTCGCCCCCGGCGGCCTCGCAGACCTCGGCCATCGCGTTGATGAAGGAGATCTTGGTGGCGAGGAAGGCGTTCGCGGCGACCTTGACCAGCTCGGCGGTGGCGAAGTCGGTGACCACCAGCGGGACCTCGCGGTCCTCGGTGGCGGCCAGGTCGAAGACGCCCTTGTGGGCGGCGTAGAGCATGCCGTTGGCCCACTCGCTCTTGACGCCGACCACGATCCGGTTGGGGCGCAGCACGTCGTCGACGGCGAAGCCCTCCTGGAGGAACTCCGGGCTCCACGCCACCTCGACGCCGAGGTCGGCGGGGGTGTGCTTGCCGACCAGCTGCTCAACCCACTCGGCGGTGCCGACCGGGACGGTGGACTTGCCGACGATCAGCGCCTTGCGGGTCAGGTGCTGGGCCAGGCTGGTCACCGACGCCTCGACGTACGACAGGTCGGCGCCCATGCCGTCGGCGCGCTGCGGGGTGCCCACGCAGATGAAGTGCACGTCGCCGAACTCGGCGGTCTCCGCGATGTCGGTGCTGAACCGCAGCCGGCCGGCGGCCAGGTTCCGCCGCAGCAGCTCGTCCAGGCCCGGCTCGTGGATCGGCACCTCGCCGGCGTTCAGCTTGGCGATCTTGTCGGCGTCGACGTCGAAGCCGAGCACCTCGTAGCCGAGTTCCGCGTAGCAGATGGCGTACGTCGCTCCGAGGTAGCCGGTGCCGAGGAAGGTCACCCGGGGCCGGGCCGCGCCGGAGGGCGGGGTCACCGCAGCGATGGCCGGCACCGGCTGGGTGTTCGGGTACGGGATCGTCACGCCTGTCTTCTCCGCTCGCACTGGCGGCGCTTCCTTGCGTCGCGTTCGGCTGCGGCGCCTGGCCGGGCGCCGGTTGGGGGGACGTTCTGTGGTCGCCGGTCGGCGTCTGCGCCTGTCACGCACGAGCCTACGCGGCGGTAAGGAGCACCAGAACCCCGGTCGCTATCCTTCACTCCGCGCGGTCGGCGGTTGTCAGGCGCTACAGACTGGGCATGATAGCGGTGAAGGGGAGGGGCCAACATGGCCGCAGAGCAGTCGTTCGACGTCTACCGGTTGCCGGAGGAGCACGAGGCGATCCGGGAGGCGGTCCGTGAGGTCTGTGCGGCCAAGGTGGCCCCGCACGCAGCTGAGGCGGATGAGACCGGTGAGTTCCCGAAGGCGTCGTACGACGCCCTGCGGGCCGCCGACTTCCACGCCCCGCACATCCCGGTCGAGTACGGCGGCGCCGGCGCGGACGCGCTGGCCACGGCCATCGTGATCGAGGAGGTGGCTCGGGCCTGCGCCTCGTCCTCGCTGATCCCGGCGGTCAACAAGCTGGGCACGATGCCGCTGATCCTGGCCGGCTCGGAGGAGCTCAAGCGGAGGTACCTGACCCCGGTCGCGGCCGGCGACGCGATGTTCTCGTACTGCCTCTCGGAGCCGGAGGCGGGCAGCGACGCCGCCTCGATGACGACCCGCGCGGTGCGTGACGGCGACCACTGGGTGCTCAACGGCGTGAAGCGGTGGATCACCAACGCCGGGGTCTCCGAGTACTACACGGTGTTCGCTGTGACCGATCCCACAGCCCGCTCGCGGGGCATCTCCGCCTTCGTGGTGGAGAAGTCGGACGCCGGGGTCAGCTTCGGCGCCCCGGAGAAGAAGCTCGGCATCAAGGGCTCCCCGACCCGCGAGGTCTACCTCGACAACGTCCGGATCCCGGCGGACCGGATGATCGGCGCGGAGGGAACCGGCTTCGCCAGCGCGATGCAGACCCTGGACCACACCCGGGTCACCATCGCCGCCCAGGCGGTCGGCATCGCGCAGGGCGCGCTGGACTACGCCAAGGGGTACGTGAGCGAGCGCAGGCAGTTCGGCAAGGCGATCGCCGAGTTCCAGGGCATTCAGTTCATGCTCGCCGACATGGGCATGAAGCTGGAGGCGGCCCGGCAGCTCACCTACACCGCGGCCGGCAAGTCCGAGCGCGGCGACGCGGACCTGACCTACTTCGGCGCTGCCGCGAAGTGCTTCGCCTCGGACGCCGCCATGGAGATCACCACCGACGCGGTGCAGCTGCTGGGCGGCTACGGCTACACCCGCGACTACCCGGTCGAGCGGATGATGCGGGATGCCAAGATCACCCAGATCTACGAGGGCACCAACCAGGTCCAGCGCATCGTCATGGCGCGCCAGCTGCTCAAGGGCTGACCGGGCGGATCTGATCGGGCGGGCGGGCCGGGGTCTCCGGCCCGCCCGCGGCGGTCAGCGGGTGCCGGTGGTGCCCTCCGGTCGGGTGGTGGCGCGCGGCGGCGCGGACCACGGCGACTCGCCGGTGGCCCGGCGGGGCAGCGGTTCGGTGGGGGTCGGGTCGGGATAGTCGAGGGTGAGCGGGGCGGGGTCCCGGTCGTTCCGGGCGCCGGCCGGCGGCCAGTCGCTGATCGGGAAGACGTTCTCGGCCGGCTTGTCGGCCGAGGTCAGCTCCGCCTCGGCCGGGGACGTCGCCGCCGGCCACGGCCGCCAGCGCTGCGCGCTGAAGGCCGCCATCAGCAGCAGCACGCCGATCAGGAACAGCGTGCCGTTCTCCACCGGCTGGCGCAGCGGCAGCGGGTCCCCGAGCACCTTCCAGTTGTCAGGGATCCAGCCGCGGACCGTGAACGGCGCGATGAACATCCCGACGTACGGGGTGATCAGCAGCAGCCCGGCGAACAGCGCGCCGAGCGGCGAGAAGCGCAGCGTGCCGAGTAGGCCGAGCAGGAGGCCGGCGACGCCGAGGTAGACGGCGGGCTCGATCAGGTTGGGGGTGCTGTACGTACCGATCTCCACCCAGCGGTGCACGGTACGTCCAGACCCGTCCTGCCCGAGGGTGACGAGCACCCAGGTGACGGGCGCCACCACCAACCCGGCAAGGAAGCTCCAGAGATGTCGCATCCGCGCACCGTACCGTTTCCGGCATGACAGATCATCCCTCCACCGTGCCGGCGGGCAAGTCGACGTCTTACTCCCGGGTCACGCTCAGCCGCATCATGACCGCAGTCGATGTCAATCTGTACGGAACCGTGCACGGTGGGGTACTGATGAAGTTCGTGGACGACGTGGCCGGGGCGGCCGCGGCGCGGCACAGCGGCGGCACCGCGGTCACCGCCTCGATCGACGAGATCGTCTTCTCCGAGCCGGTCCGGGTGGGCGACCTGGTGCACGCGCACGCCCAGGTGAACTGGACCGGCAACACCTCGATGGAGGTGGGGGTGCGGGTGGTCGCCGAGCGCTGGGACTCGGCCGAGGACGAGCCGGTCGGGGTGGCCACCGCGTACCTGGTCTTCGTGGGGGTGGACGTGGGCGGCGCGCCACGGCCGGTCCGGCCGGTGCTGCCGGAGACGCCGGAGGACGAGCGACGGTTCCGGGAGGCGGAGATCCGCCGGGCGCACCGGCTGGCCAAGCGTCGGGCGATCCAGGCCGCCCGCGCCGGCTGACGCCCGGTCCACATACCCGCCGGGCGGGGCGTGTGGGCCGGCCACGCCCCCTGGGCGGCACCCGGTGCGGAGAATGGCCCTGCGAGGTAGGGCAAGATGGCGGCACGGCCCATGTCACAGTGTCGTGCGGGCCGCAGGGAGGGTGGAGTAGTGGGTGACGTGCTGTGGACGCCGCCGGCCGACGTGCGCGAGCGGTCCCGGATCGGTGACTACCTGCGCTGGCTGGCCGAGCACCGCGGGCTGGAGTTCGCCGACTACGACGCGCTGTGGCAGTGGTCGGTCACCGACCTCGCCGCGTTCTGGCGGTCGATCTGGGAGTACTTCGACGTCGTCGCGTACACCCCGCCGACCGCCACGCTGACCGACCCGGCGATGCCTGGCACCCGCTGGTTCCCCGGCGCCACGCTCAACTACGCCGAGAACGTGCTGCGGATGCCCGGCCGGGGCGACGACGACCCGGTGGTGATCGCGCACGGCCAGACCCGGCCGCCGGTCACGCTGACCGCCGGGCAGCTGCGCGAGCAGGTCCGCCGGGTGGCGGCCGGGCTGCGCCGGCTCGGCGTCGGCCCCGGTGACCGGGTCGCGGCGTACGCGCCGAACATCCCCGAGACGTACGTGCTGCTGCTCGCCACCGCCAGCCTCGGCGGGATCTTCTCCTCCTGCGCCCCCGAGTTCGGCACCCGCAGCGTCACCGACCGCTGGCAGCAGATCGAGCCGAAGGTCCTGGTCGCGGTCGACGGCTATCGGTACGGCGACAAGCCGGTGGACCGGCGGGGCGAGGTGGCCGCCATCCGGGCCGCGCTGCCGTCGCTCCGGCACACCGTCAGCGTCGCGTACCTCGACCCGGCCGGCGTCCCGCCGGAGGGCGCGCTCTCCTGGGACGAGCTGGCCGCGCCGACCGACGAGCCGCTGGCCTTCACCCCGGTGCCGTTCGACCACCCGCTCTACGTGCTCTACTCCTCCGGCACCACCGGGCTGCCCAAGCCGATCGTGCACGGCCACGGGGGCATCCTGCTGGAGCACCTGAAGATGCTCGCGCTGCACCACGACCTGGGCCCAGCGGACCGGTTCTTCTGGTTCACCACCACCGGCTGGATGATGTGGAACTTCCTGGTCTCCGGGCCGGCGGTGGGCGCGGCGATCGTGCTCTTCGACGGCAACCCGGGCCACCCCGACCTGGGCGCGCTCTGGCGGCTGGCCGAGGAGACCGGCACGACCTACCTCGGCACCTCCGCGCCGTTCCTGCTGGCCTGCCGCAAGGCCGGGCTGATGCCGAGGGAGATCGCCGACCTGTCCGCGCTGCGCGGCGTCGGCTCGACCGGCGCGCCGCTGCCCGCCGAGGGCTTCACCTGGGTGTACGAGAACGTCGGCGACCGCCTCCAGCTCCAGTCCCTCTCCGGCGGCACGGACGTCTGCACCGGCTTCGTCGGCGGCGTGCCGTTGCTGCCGGTGCACGCCGGGGAGATCACCTGCCGGGCGCTCGGGGCGAAGGTGGAGGCCCGTTCGGCTGCCGGCACCCCGGTGATCGGGGAGCTGGGCGAGCTGGTGATCACCGCGCCGATGCCCAGCATGCCGGTGGGCTTCTGGAACGACCCGGACGGCGTCCGCTACCGGGAGGCGTACTTCGAGCTCTACCCGGGCGTCTGGCGGCACGGGGACTGGATCACGATCAACGAGCGCGGCGGCTGCGTGATCACCGGTCGCTCCGACGCCACTCTCAACCGCGGCGGCGTACGCCTCGGCACCGCCGAGTTCTACTCGGTGGTGGAGGGGCTGGACGAGGTCGTCGACTCGGTGGTCGTGCACCTGGAGGACGACCAGGGCGGCGCGGGGGAGCTGCTGCTCTTCGTGGTGCTCGCCGAGGGCCGCGAGCTGGACGACGCGTTGCGGAAGAGGATCTGCCGGGAGCTGCGGACCGCCCTGTCGCCGCGGCACGTCCCCGACGAGATCCACCAGGTTCGCGCCGTGCCCCGCACCCTGTCCGCGAAGAAGCTCGAGGTCCCGGTCAAGAAGATCCTGACCGGCACCCCGGTGGACTCGGCGGCCGCCAAGGGCGCCCTCGTCAACCCGGAGTCCCTCGCGGCCTTCGCCCAGTTCGCCCAGCGCCGCATCCCCACCGACTCGGACTCCCCGGCCCCGGCCTGAAGTGCACCGGGGGGGCGGGGGTACGGGCTAGGTCAGGGTGCGGGTGGTCTTCTCGCTCGTCGCGCGGGAGTCGAGGCGGGAGCGGTCGAGGTTGCCGCAGAGGACGATGCTGGCAGCGGCCGTCAGGGGGGCGAGGAGCCAGTCGACCGGGTCCGGGTGCGTCGCCGTGTCGATGAGGATGCGGTCGCCGGGGGCGATGCCCAGGTCCGCGGCGCGGGCGGCCGCGCGGGCCAGCAGGTCCGCGTCCGCCTCGCCGCCGCCCGGGTACGGGGTGAAGTGGTCCCCGTGGCCGCGTACCTCGACGACGTAGTCGGCGAAGCTGGGCGGCACCTGACGCAGCGGGGCGGCGAACGGGGCGAGCGCGAGGGCGTACCGTTCGCCGGCCGACCAGGCCTCCGCCTCGGCGGCCCGGTCGGCTGCGGCGAAGAGCACCGCCACGTCACCCGGCGTGTCGACCACCGTCACCTTCGCCGACCAGCAGCCGAGCAGTACCGCGGCGGTCTGCCAGTGCGGCGGCAGCAGCACGCCGGCCGTGTCGCCGGGGGCGACGGCCGCCTCGTCGACGAGCAGGTTGGCCGTCTTGGCCACCCAGTTCGCCAGCGTCGCGCCGGAGAGTTCGGTCCGCTCGCCGGTCGCGTCGTCGTACCAGGTCAGCAGGGGGCGGGTCGGATCGGTCGCGATCGCGTCGGCGAAGACCCGGGCAATGTTGTCGGCCATCGGCGCGAACGATACGCGGTCCCCGCCCGTACTCGATGGCGATGACAAGTCGGCGTACCGTCGGGTCGCAGTCAGCGTCGGGACCTTGCCCCGGCGTAGGCTTGCCGCCAGTGTTGTGTGCCACAGATCCGCAAGCCTGAGGAGTCGCCCCGTGACCGCCGGTCGCCCGCCCCGCGTGCTCATCGACGCCACGAGTGTCCCCGCCGACCGTGGCGGCGTCGGTAGATACGTCGATGGCCTGCTCGGCGCCCTGGGCAAGGTCTGCGGCTCCGGCGTGGACCTGGCTGTGGTGAGCCTCCGCACCGACCTGGAGCGCTACAGCCGGATGCTGCCGGGGGCCGAGGTCGTCCCCGCCCCGGCGGCGGTCGCGCATCGTCCCGCCCGGCTCGCCTGGGAGCAGACCGGCCTGCCGCTGCTCGCCCAACAGGTGGGGGCGGAAGTGCTGCACTCGCCCTTCTACACCTGCCCGCTGCGGGCCGGCTGCCCGGTCACGGTCACCGTGCACGACGCGACCTTCTTCACCGAGCCGGAGCATTACGACAAGTCCCGCCGCACGTTCTTCCGCAGCGCGATCAAGACGTCGCTGCGCCGCGCGAACCGGGTGATCGTGCCGAGCAAGGCCACCCGGGACGAGTTGATCCGGCTGCTCGACGCCGACCCGACCCGGATCGACGTGGCGTACCACGGCGTCGACCAGGCGGCCTTCCACGCCCCGAGCGAGGAGGAGAAGGCTCGGGTGCGGGCCCGGTTGGGGCTCGGCAGCAGCAGCTACATCGCGTTCCTCGGGGCCAAGGAGCCGCGCAAGAACGTACCCAACCTGATCCGCGGCTGGGGCCGCGCGGTGGCCGACCGGGCCGACCCGCCGGCCCTGGTCATCGCCGGCGGCCAGGGGCACGACGACGACATCGACCGCGCGGTGGCCGAGGTGCCGTCGCACCTGCGGCTGCTGCGCCCGGGCTACCTGCGCTACGCCGACCTGCCCGGCTTCCTCGGCGGCGCCCTGGTCGCCGCCTATCCGTCGTACGGCGAGGGTTTCGGCCTGCCGATCCTGGAAGCGATGGCCTGCGCCGCGCCGGTGCTGACCACGCCCCGGCTCTCCCTGCCGGAGGTGGGCGGCGACGCGGTGGCCTACACCAGCGAGGACCCGGCCCAGATCGCCACCGACCTGACCGCCCTGCTGGACGACGAGCACCGCCGGCTTTCCCTGGCCAAGGCCGGTTTCGACCGGGCCAAGGAGTTCACCTGGGAGTCCAGCGCCGAGGTGCACATCGCGGCGTGGAGCCGGGCCCGTTCCTGAGTGCCCGCTGCCGGTGCGGCCGGCCGTGCGCCCGGAGCATGGCGGTTCGGGCATGATGTGCTGATGTTCTATGCCGTCATCCCGGCGGGTGGCAGTGGCACGAGGTTGTGGCCGCTGTCCCGTGCCGGCCACCCCAAATTCCTCCACCCGCTGACCGGCACCCCGGCCTCGCTGCTCCAGGCCACGGTGGACCGGCTCGCGCCGCTGACCACACCCGAGCGCACGTTGGTGGTCACCGGTGCCGCACACGTCGCGGCCGTGGCTCGGCAACTGGCCGGCCTGCCGGAGGAGAACATCCTCGTGGAGCCCTCGCCGCGTGACTCCTGCGCGGCGATCGCGCTGGCCGCCGCGGTGATCGCGCTGCGCGAGCCGGAAGCGGTGATGGGCTCGTTCGCCGCCGACCACCTGATCGGTGACCCGGCCCGCTGGGCGGAGACGGTGCGCCAGGCGATCGGCGGCGCCGAGCAGGGGCTGCTGATGACGGTGGGGATCACACCGACCCGACCGGAGACCGGCTACGGCTACCTGGAGACCGGCGACCCGACCGGTGCCGGTCCACTGCGCCCGGTCACCGAGTTCAAGGAGAAGCCGGCCGCCGAGGTGGCCGAGGGGTACGTCCGCTCTGGGCGGCACCTCTGGAACGCCAGCATGTTCGTCTGGCGGGTGGACGTCTTCCTGGCCGAGCTGGCCCGGCAGCAGCCGGCGCTGCACGCCGGGATCACCGCGATCGCGGCCGCCTGGGGCACCCCGGAGCAGGACGACATCCTCGGCACCGTCTGGCCGACCCTGCCGAAGATCTCCGTCGACTACGCGGTCATGGAGGGCGCGGCGACGGCCGGCCGGGTGGCCACCGTGCCCGGCGACTTCGGCTGGAACGACGTCGGCGACTTCCACACCCTCGGCGAGGTGCTGCCCGCCGACCCGGACGGCAACGTGGTGCTCGGCATCGACGGCAAGCCGGGCGTGCTGCTGCGGGACAGCCGCAACCTGGTGGTGGTGCCGCAGTCGGGAAGGCTGGTGGCCGTCCTCGGCGTGCACGACCTGATCGTGGTGGACACCCCGGACGCGGTGCTTGTCTGCCCCCGCGACCGGGCCCAGGACGTCAAGAAGCTGGTCGACGAGCTGAAGGAACGCGGCGAGGAGGGTCTGGTCTGAGCCCGGTGGGCTGACTGCGTCGCGGGTCGGGCGGGCGTGACGGGCCGCTCCGGGTGAGCGGCTGCCGGGTCAGCCGGCGGACCGGCGGCCCAGGGCGGCCAGGGCCGGTGCGACGAGTTGGACCGTACCGTCGGCCAGCGGCTCGGGCAGCCGGTCCGGCGGGAACCAGCCCAACGCCGCCGACTCGTCGCTCACCTGCTCGGTCGCCCCGGCCGGGGCGAACACCGCGAACCGGACGTCGTAGTGCAGCGAGCCGCCCCGACAGCTCACCGGGTGGATGTCCACGTCGATCGGGACCGGGTCGACCAGCAGCCCGGCGATCCCCGACTCCTCGGTCGCCTCGCGCAGCGCGGCGCCCGCCAGGGTCCGGTCGCCGGGCTCGCAGTGCCCGCCGAGCTGCACCCACTTGCGGAACTTGCCGTGCAGGCAGAGCAGCACCCGCCCGCCGGTGGGGTCGAGCACCAGCGCGCTGGCGGTGACGTGCCCGGCCCGATTGCCCCGGCTCATCGCCACCGGTCCCGCCGCCAGCAGGTCCAGCGTGCGGTCCCGCGCCTCGCCCGCCGCCGGGCCGGTCGGTGTCCAGCCGGCCAGCACGGCGGCGGCGTCGGCGTGCAGGTCGGCGTACCCCTCGGCGGTGGGCGACGGGGCGGCGGGGCTCTTGACGGGAACGGTGTCGGGCACCCCGACACTCTACGAGCACGGGCTCCGTACCCTGGCCCGGTGACCCTGCGACTCGTCGAGTTCGTCGTCGCCGGCAACGAGGCCAGCGACCTGCTGCCGGTGCGCTCGCCGGCGCTGCTGCGCGCGCACCGCGCGCGGCGCGGCTTCTGGACCGTCCTGGACGAGGGCCCGGTGGAACGCTGCCTGGCCCTGCTGCTCGAACGCGAGGACGGCGAGTGGGCGGCGCACCACGTCACCGCCGACGCGGGCGGGGAGAACGGCCGGACCGAGGACGGCGAGGCGCTCGCCCACCACGACGGCTGGGTGTACGTCATCGGCTCGCACTTCGGTTCGAAGGCCGGCCCGCTGCGGCCCCGCCGGGCGTTCGTGGCCAGGTTCCGGGAGGACGACGCCGCGACCGGCACGCTGCCCGTGCACGTGGTGCGCAACCGGTTCCGGCTGCACCGGGCGGTGAACGACGCGCTCGCCGCCGCGCCGCTGACCCCGGTGCCGCCGGGTCACCGGGTCCGGCACCGGTTCATCGTGGAGACCCTGGCGCGGGGCACCGCCCGGGAGAAGAGTTGGGTGAGCCGGCTCGCCGAGGACGACCTGCCGCTCAACGTCGAGGCGGCCGCCTTCACGCCGGCCGGCACGGTGCTGCTCGGGCTCCGGTTCCCGGTGACCGCCGAGGGCGAGCCGATCCTGGTCGAGTTGGCCGGGGTGGCCGGGATGTTCGCCGCCGACCCGGTCTGGCCGCGGGCCGTCGGGGCGTACGCGCTGACCGGGGTGACCCCGCCGGGCGCGCTGGCCGGCTTCCGGGCGATCGCGCCCACCGCGGACGGCGGGTACGCGGCGGTGATCGGGTCGATCGACGCGTTGGGCAAGGGTTCGGTGCTGCTGGACGACCATCCGCAGGGCGGCGGGGTGATCTCGCGGCACGTCCGCTTCCGGCTCGACGTCACGCCGGACGCGCGGGTGGCCGGGAAGGTGGTGGCCGACCTGGCGCCGTTCCACCACGTGGAGGGGCTGGCCGAGCTGGAAGGGCGCTGCTGGTACGTCACCGACGAGGACCATCGGGTCGCACTCTGGGTCGACTGACGCCCGGGTCGAGCCGGTGGGCGACCGGGTGGCACCTCTGCGGACTGTGGGCCGCAGACCCTCGTGGTGTCGCCCGGTCGCCGCTTCCCCCTGCCCCCGGTCACCCCCCGGCGCCGGTGACGTCCCGGCCCCGACGGGCAAGGGGAAGCATGCCCAACCCGGCCTGGCCACGTCGAGGTTTTTCAGCTCACGCTTAAAGATGGAGATTAGTGCCGGCGGGTACAGTGCAGGTGGTCGGCGGCGCACTCCCTCTGCCCGCCCCCGGGAGCGCTCCATGCTGAAGATCCTTTTCACGAGCGAGGACATTCTGCGGACCAGGGTGGCCCCTGCCGCAGACCCGGTCTGGGAACTCGTCCTCAGCCTGCACCTGTTGCAGGGCCGCAGCCGGGACCCGCTGATGGCGAACTGGCGGCGCAGCGTGGCCCGGACCCTGCGGACCGACAGCGCCGCCGACCGGCTCCGCCTGCTCTTCGCGCTGAACCCGCCGCGCGGCTACTTCCCCGACTTCCTCACCCCGTACGAGAGCCTGGCGGGCTTGGAGGCCGGGCTGGAGGCGGTCCGGGGTACGCCGGCCGACCTGCTGCGGCGGGACCTGACCCTGCTGGCCGCGGAGACCACGCTGCCCTCCTCGGCGTCCGCGCTGGCCCGGGGTGAGCCCGAGGTGCTGCGCCAGCTCACCGATTCGATGGCGCGGTACCAGGAGTTGGCCATCGCGCCGTACTGGTCCCGGATCCGGGCAACCGTGGAGGCGGACCGGGCGCGGCGGGCCCGGGCCCTGCTCGACGGCGGCGTGGAGGGGCTGCTCGCCAGCCTGCGCCCGAGCATGCGCTGGGAGGCGGGGGTGCTCGAGGTGCTCGACTACCCGGACAGCCGGGAGCTGCACCTGGACGGTCGCGGGCTGCTGCTGGTCCCGTCCTTCTTCTGCGCGCGGACCCCGGTCGCGCTGCTCGACCCGACCCTGCCGCCGGTGCTGGTCTACCCGGTGGACCGGCTCGGCGGGCTCGCCCCGGTGGCCGGCCGGGGCGCCGGCCCGGCGTCGACCGACGGAAACCGCCTAGCCCTGGCGGCCCTGCTCGGGCGGACCCGCGCCGCCGTGCTGGAGGCGACCGACGACGGCTGCACCACCGGCGAGGTGGCCCGCCGGCTGCACATCTCGCCGGCCGCGGCCAGCCAGCACACCGCCGTGCTGCGCAACGCCGGGCTGCTGGTCAGCCACCGGGACCGCAACACCGTGCTGCACACCCTGACCCCGCTCGGCCGGGCCATGCTCGACACCTGACCCGCGCCGGCGCTGCGGCCCGCGCGGCGGACGGGTGGGGTCAGACGGCCAGGGCGGCGCGGGCGGTGGTCCCGTCGGGCGGCGGCAGGAGCGCGGAGGAGACACCCTCCGCGGCCAGGGCGGTCCGCAGCCGTTGCACGTCGGCGCCGAAGCGCACCAGGTCCGGCTGGTCGACCGGCGCCGGCGGGGCCCCGAGGAGCAGCCCGGTGGCCTGCGCCGGCCAGCCCGGCACGGTGGCCACCAGGCCGGCGCGTACCTCCTCGTCGGTGACGTGGGTGAAGACCGTGCCGGGCGCGACCACGTCGGCGACCGCGGCGACGGCCCGGTCGACCGCGGCCGGGTCGGCCCGCGTCGGCCCCGGCCCGTCGGCCAGGGTGGCGGCCGCGCGGAGCCCGGCGGCCTTCGCCTCGGCGGTGCCCAGCGAGAAGAGGTCGAGCTCGGCGTTCCGGACCAGCGCGCGGGCGCCCTCGCCGTCGCCGGCCCGGGCCACGCCGAGGTAGCCCCGGACCACCGCGACCGGCACCTGGTCGCACTTGCCCTTGATCAGCTCGCCGGCGCCGGCCAACTCGTCCACCACGGCCATCTCGGTCAGCTGCAGCTCGTTGCCGTACGGGTCGATCTCGCCCCGGTGGTCGCGGATGGCCGGCATCCCGGCCACCCCGAGCGCCACGTCGGTGAGCCCGTTGCGCCACGGTCGGCCCATCGTGTCGCTGATGATCACCGCGACGTCGAGGTCGTAGCGGTCCCGCAGCCCGGCGCGCAGCGCCCGGGCCGAGGCGTCCGGGTCCTCCGGAAGCAGCACCAGTCGGGTCTTGTCGACGTTCGAGGCGTCGATCCCGGCGGAGGCCATCACGAAGCCGTGATGGGTCTGCACGATCCGGGTCGCCCCCCGGGTCGCCACCACCCGGGCGGTCTCCGCGGCGAGCACCTCGTCCCGGGCGGCGAGCCGCTCCGGGCCGTCCGCCGGCACGTCGACCAGCCGGCCCTCCGCCTTCGACACGATCTTGCTGGTCACCACCAGCACGTCGCCGTCGCGCAGCCACGGCGCCGCGGCGGCGATCAGCGCCGCCAGGTCGTCGCCCTCGGTCACGTCGCCGATGCCCGGCACCGGCAGGATCTCCAGCCTCACACCAGCTCCAATGCGGCGCGGACCATCGCCACCGTCGCCGCCTCGTCGGTCATCCGCAGCGGCGCCGTCCGGACGGTCACCTCCGGCACCAGCGCGCCCTCGTCCTCCGGCGCGACCAGCCAGCCGTCGAGCAGCCCGCCCGCCGGCCGTCCGCCGTAGAGCCCGCCCACCCCGGCCGCGCTGCACTCCACACCGAGCACGGCCAGGCAGCGGTCGGCCATGCCGCGCACGGGCGCTCCGCCGATGACCGGCGACACGCCCACCACCGGCGCCGGCCCGTCAGTGACCGCCTCGCGCAGCCCCGGCACGGCCAGGATCGGGGCGATGCTCACCACCGGGTTGCTCGGCGCGATCAGCACCACGTCGGCGGACCCGATCGCCTCCAGCACCCCCGGCGCCGGCTTCGCGGTCTCCGCGCCGACGAAGACGAACCGGTGCGTCGGGATGTCCGCCCGGTACCGCACCCACCACTCCTGGAAGTGGATCGCCCGCTGCCCCTGGTCCCCGTCCACAGCGCTGGCGCTGTTCGCGACTGCGGGGCTCGCAAGCTCACTCCTCCCGCTCACCACGACGTGGGTCTCCAGGCGGTCGTCGGTGGCCGGCAGCATGGTCAGGCCCGGTTCCCACCGGGTGGCCAGCGCCTGGGTCACCGCGGAGAGCGGGTACCCGGCGTTGAGCGTCGTCGTCCGCACCAGGTGCGTCGCGATGTCCTTGTCGCCGAGGCCGAACCAGCTCGGCTCGGCGCCGTACGCGGCCAGCTCCGACTTGACCGTCCAGGTCTCGCCCACCCGACCCCAGCCCCGCTCCGGGTCGGCGCCGCCGCCCAGCGTGTACATCACGCTGTCCAGGTCGGGGCAGACCTTCAGCCCGTGCAGCAGCAGGTCGTCGCCGACGTTGACCACGGCGGTCACCTCGGCACCCACCTCCCGGGCGTACGCCCGGACGCCGAGCAGGAACCGGGCGCCGCCGATCCCGCCGGTCAGAACCACGATGCGCATGGCGTCCATCCTTCCGCACGCGCCGCCGTCGATCGGCCGGTGGCCGGGGAGACGTGACTTCTAGTCCCACCACATGCTTGAATCCGTCCCAGCACATGCTGACAGCCGGCCTTGGATGCTCGGTCATGCTGGGTACAGTCGGTGACAGCTGAGCCGTCGTGGCGGCGCACTCACGTGCCGATGAGAGTCCGGCCGCCGTGTGTGACTCGCCGAGACAGCGCTATGCCGCTAATGCCTTGGTTACCTGCAGCAGATCCTCGGGCGGCATCCCGCCTCGCGTACGAACGGCATGGTCGTAGTCACACACCAGGACCTCGTCTTGCCATGTCCAGTGGGCAGGGTGTTCGAGCAGCTGCCGGGGCCGGTTCGTCAGCGACCGCAGGGTCGCATGCCTGGCTGCCGACGGTCAGTAGCGCTGCGGCGGCCAGTCCCACCGCCTCCTTAGGTGTGTTCGCGTCACCTAAGGCCGGCAGCAAGAGGAGCAGACGCTGCGCCCGAGTGCCCAGCCGGCCTCGCGAGACCAATCGCTCTGCTTCCGGCCAGGACAGTCCTGGTCCATAGCCGTGCCCCTCGCGAGCAGCCACGCTGATGCGTCGCCCGCTGCCGTCGGGAAGGACCAGGAAGTCGTAACCGCCCTCGTAGTCGTAGCCATGCCAGCACACGACCGCGAAATCTGCTTGGCCGGCACCCAAGCGCAGTACAGGCCACCGGCCCGACTGCCTGATCAGCTCATCCAATTCATCTGCGTCGTCGTCATCGCCGTCGAACAGGGCGCCGACCAGCTCGGGATCGGCGTAGCCGGCCATCAGGCTCAGCCAGAACGTCCGTCGCTGCAGCAGCCAGGTGCCGTCGGCCAAGATGTCCGGCGAGACATCTTCGTAACGTCGCAGATAGTCCTCAGCCTGAGGATGATCCAGCATTGGCCGAGATGACAGTGGCCCCTTCCCGCCGAGAGTCGAGGCGTCTTGGCCTGCGGCCGACGTGCCATATGTCGCGGACCGTGAGGGCCTCCGCGGCACGTCTTGAGAACCATGCAAGGCATCAGGTGGGACGCTGTCAAGCACCTCCGGGGACACGACACCGGGGAGACGTGAGTAGTTGTCGATTTTCGCAGCATATCTATCTATGCTTGCTTGCTGTGCGTGGCGTCTACCGGATCGGTGAGCTTGCCGAGCAGGTGGCGTTGTCCCCGCGGCTGGAACTGGTGGCGGATCTGCTGGCGGTCGTGTATGCCTTCTCGTGGCGGCTGGACGGGCTCCGCCCCTTCGAGGAGGAACTCGATAGGGCGAACCTGACCGGGGCTGGTCAGCGGTGAAGGTCACGCGCATCGCTTACTCGACGGGCCTGAATGCGGGTAAGTACGCAGCGTTGCGGGAGCAGGCTCGCCGGTTGGGTCTGGTGCGCAGTGAGGTGTGGCAGCGTTCCGGCTCGGTCAGGGGGGTCGGGTCCGGGCTGACAGACCGGCAGGTGCGGGACCGCTGGTTGGCCGACGGCATACACATGCGGTTCGGTGTGCTGGCGAATGCGTGGAAGGAGACCGTCCGCGACGCCATGGCCGACATCGCAGCGAACCTGGCGGCGGCCAAGGTCGAGGTCCGGCGGGCGATCACCCGGCGTACCAACGATCCCGTGGAGCGCAAGCGGATGCTGAACGCGTTGAAGGCGGACAGGTGGGCTGGCGACCCGTTCCTGGCTCGGCAGATGCGTAAGCATTGGAAGCGTGGCCGCAATCGCACGCATGATCAGATCGTGGTGCGCGCCGACAAGCACAACACCGTCACTGACGGGCGCGGCCGGTTGTGGCTGGCGGTTCCTGGTCTGGAACGGCGCAGGATGGTCAGGATCCCGCTGTCCACGACCGTCGCCCCGACTGGCACGCTGCGGCTGATCCTGCGCGGTGGCCGGGTCGAGGTGCACTACCAGATCGACGCATCGCAGATGCGGTCGTCGCTGCGGCCGTGCGGCGACCGGACGATCGGCGTCGACAAGGGCTACACCGAGGCCCTGACCGACTCCGACAGCGAGCGCCACGGCGTTCGGCTCGGCGGGCTGCTGAACAGCGAGTCGGACCGGTTGAAGGAACGCAACCGGCGCCGGGCGAAGCTGCGCTCGATAGCGAACAGCGCCGCTGGTCGTGGTGACCACGCGAAGGCGCGCCGGATCAAGGCCAACAACCTCGGCACCGTCAAGCGGGACCGACAGGCCGCCCGCCACCGCGCACAGGTGCGCACGGAGATCTTCACCGCCGTGCACCGGGTCGTCGACAAGGCGGCCAGCGTGGTCGCCGAAGACCTCACCAAACGCTTCGCCGGGCGCAAAATGCTCGGCAAGAACGTGAATCGGCGTCTGGCCGCGTGGACCAGAGGGGTCACCGCCGAGGCGCTGACGAACGTGTCGGAGCGCAGAGGTTCTGCGCTCGTGCACGTCAACGCCGCCTACACCTCACAAGCTTGTCACCGTTGCGGCCGGCTCGGCCGACGCAACGGGGACCGGCTTCACTGCACCCCGTGCGGGGTGGTGTGGCAGGCCGACGTGAACGCCGCGATCAACATCCTGCAACGAGCAGGCGACCCCGACATCGCCCTGCACACCCCACACCACAAGGTGAGGCAGATCCTGCAGGACAGGACCGATCGCCACCGGACCAGACTGCCGGTCCAGGACTCCAGCCCGGCCAGCACCGAGCGGAGAGCGAATAATCCGAACCGCTCACCAATGAGCAACCAGTAGGAAGCAGACTAGGCTCACGTCGGCAACTGTCCGTTTTCGTCCCCAGGGGGAGTTCGTGACCAGCCCCGCCGAGCCCGCGTCCACCGACCCGGCGCAGGCCAGCCAGCTGACCAAGCCACTGCGCGAACTGGCCGCGCTCGTCCTGCTCGGCGCGAACGCCGTGCTCCTCTTCGTCGGCCTCTTCCGGCTGCTGCTGCCGACGGACGGCTACAGCACCTTCAGCCTCCGGGCGGGAAACACCTTCTTCACCTTCGTCGGCGTCGAGTCGACCGTGCTGCCGGTGCTGGCCGTGCTGCTCGCCACCCACGTGCGGCCGGTGCTGGCCAAGGCGAAGCTGATCACCCAGGTCGCCCTCGGCGAGTACGCGGTCGGCGCGTTCTTCGGCGCGCTGACCTTCCTGATCTGGCTCGTCGGCCGACTCGCCGAGGCGGAGGTGCTCGACGCCCTGTTCGGGCTGCTGACCCGGGCCGCCTGGCTGGCGATCTTCGCCGTCGCCGGGTACGTCGTCTTCAAGGTCTGGCGCACCCTGTACTACACGCCCAGGCCCAAGCCGCAGCCCGGCGTCTACGGCCAGCCCCAGCCCGGTTGGCCGCAGCAGCAGGCCGGCTACCCCGGCCAGCCCGGCGGCTACCCGCCCGCCGGCCAGCCCGGCGGCTACCCGCCGCCCGGCCAGGGCGGATACCCCTCGGCCGGCGGCTACCCGGCCCCGAACCAGCCCGGCGGCCACCCCGCGCCGAACCAGCCGGGCGGGTACCCTCCGTCCGGCCAGTACGGCCAGCCGAACCCGTCGGCGCCGCCGTTCAACACCGCCCCGCCGTACGGCACCGCCCCGCACTCGGCGCCGCCGTTCGGCCAGCCGCCGTCGGCCGACCCCACCCAGGCCATCCCGCGGCAGTCCGCGGAGTTCGGCCAGCCGACCCCACAGGACGGCGACCACACCCAGCACTTCCACCGGGACGACCCCAACCAGCCGCGCTGACCCACCCCCGCCGGCGCCTCGGGGGCGGCCCCGCGCACCACGGCGCGGACCGCACGCACACCTGCCGCGAAGGAGTGGCCTCCGCGCGTCGGGAGGCCACTCCTTCGCGGAAAGTGCGGGCCCGCCGCGCGCACGGATGCCGCCTCGTCAGGCGTGCGGCCGGTGCCGTCGGGGTCAGCGCATAGGCTGGGCGGATGGTTGATCGCACCGACTCCGCCCCGACCGCGGCGAGCGTGCAGCGGGCGCTGCGCCGGGCCGCGACCGGGCGGGCGCTGGACCTCGACGAGGCGACCGCGCTGCTGACCGCCCGGGGCGCCGCGCTGGACGAGCTGCTCCGGGTCGCCGGCGACATCCGTGACGCCGGTCTGCGCGAGACCGGCCGTCCCGGTGTGGTCACCTTCTCCAAGAAGGTCTTCATCCCGCTGACCCGGCTCTGCCGGGACCGCTGCCACTACTGCACCTTCGCCACCGTGCCGCACCGGCTGCCGGCCGCGTACCTGGAGAAGGACGAGGTGCTGGCGATCGCCCGCGAGGGCGCCGCGCAGGGCTGCAAGGAGGCGCTCTTCACCCTCGGCGACCGCCCGGAGGAGCGCTGGCCGGCGGCGCGGCAGTGGCTGGACGAGCGCGGCTACGACTCCACCCTGGACTACCTGCGCGCCTGTGCGGTGGCGGTACTGGAGGAGACCGGGCTGCTGCCCCACCTGAACCCGGGCGTCCTGTCCTGGTCGGAGCTGCAACGGCTCAAGCCGGTCGCGCCGAGCATGGGGATGATGCTGGAGACCACGGCGACCCGGCTCTGGTCGGAGCCGGGCGGCCCGCACTTCGGCTCGCCGGACAAGGAGCCGGCGGTCCGGCTCCGGGTGCTCGACGACGCCGGCCGGGTCGGCGTGCCGTTCACCACCGGCATCCTCATCGGCATCGGGGAGACCCTCGCCGAGCGGGTCGACGCGCTCTTCGCGATCCGCCGCGCTCAGCGGGAGTACGGCCACCTCCAGGAGGTGATCGTGCAGAATTTCCGCGCCAAGCCGGACACCGCGATGCGCGGCATGCCCGACGCCGAGCTGCACGACCTGGCCGTCACGGTGGCGGTGGCCCGGGTGCTGCTCGGGCCGAGGGCCCGGATCCAGGCCCCGCCGAACCTGATCGAGGGCGAGTACGCCCTGCTCCTGCGCGCCGGCATCGACGACTGGGGCGGGGTCTCCCCGGTGACCCCGGACCACGTCAACCCGGAGCGGCCCTGGCCGCAGCTCGACGAGCTGGCCCGGCACACCGCCGCGGCGGGCTTCACCCTGCGGGAACGACTCACCATCTACCCCGAGTACGTCCGGGCCGGCGACCCCTGGCTGGACCCGCGCCTCCTCCCGCACGTGACCGCGCTGGCGGATCCGGCGACCGGCCTCGCGGTCGAGTCGGCCCGCCCCGAGGGCCGGCCGTGGCAGGAGCCCGAGGAGGTGTTCGGCGGCCGCACCGACCTGCACGTGACCATCGACACCGCCGGGCGTACCGACGACCGGCGTGGCGACTTCGACAGCGTCTACGGCGACTGGTCGGAGGTGGCCGGCAAGGCCGACGCGAGCCTGGCCGAGGCCGTCCGGGTCGCGGGTGCCGCCGGCCGGACCGGTACGACCACCGGCGACCACGACCTGCGTACCGGACTCCGGTTGGCCGCCGACGACCCGGCGGCGCTGCTGGAGCCGCGGCACGCGGACGCGGCGCTGGCGCTCTTCGCCGCCGACGGCCCGGCGCTGGAGGAGCTCTGCCGGCGCGCCGACGACGTGCGGCGGGACGTGGTCGGCGACGACGTCACCTACGTGGTCAACCGCAACATCAACTTCAGCAACGTCTGCTACGTCGGCTGCCGGTTCTGCGCCTTCGCCCAGCGGGAGAGCGACGCGGACGCGTTCCGGCTGTCGCTGGAGCAGGTCGCCGACCGGGCCGAGGAGGCGTGGGCCGCCGGCGCCAGCGAGATCTGCCTCCAGGGCGGGATCGACCCGAAGCTGCCGGTCACCGGCTACGCCGATCTGGTCCGGGCGATCAAGACCCGGGTCCCGGGGATGCACGTGCACGCCTTCTCCCCGATGGAGATCGTCACCGCCGCGGCGAAGGCCGGCGTACCGGTGAAGGAGTGGCTGATCCACCTCCGCGACGCCGGCCTGGACACCATCCCGGGCACCGCCGCGGAGATCCTCGACGACGAGGTGCGCTGGGTGCTCACCAAGGGCAAGCTGCCGGCCGCCGCCTGGGTCGAGGTGGTGAGCACGGCCCACGAGCTGGGCATCCGGTCCAGCTCCACGATGATGTACGGCCACGTCGACCACCCGGGCCAGTGGCTCGCCCACTTCCGGGTGCTGGCCGGGGTGCAGGACCGCACCGGCGGCTTCACCGAGTTCGTGGCGCTGCCGTTCGTGCACACCAACGCCCCGATCTACCTGGCCGGGATCGCCCGGCCCGGCCCGACCTGGCGGGAGAACCGGGCGGTGCACGCGATGGCCCGGCTGCTGCTGCACGGCCGGATCGACAACATCCAGTGCTCCTGGGTGAAGCTGGGCGACGAGGGCACCGTGGCGATGCTCCGGGGTGGCTGCAACGACCTGGGCGGCACGCTGATGGAGGAGACCATCTCCCGGATGGCCGGCTCGGCCAACGGCTCGGCGCGTACCGAGGAGCAGCTGCGGGGGATCGCGGCGGCGGCGGGGAGACCGGCCCGCAAGCGGACGACCGCGTACGGTCACGCCCGCGCGTAGCGTCGAACCTTTCCCCGCCGTCGGCCGTACCAGTGGATGCCGGCGGCGGTCGCGGCGAGCACCGCCGCCGGCAGCCCCCACCGGGGTGCCCGGCGGCGTCCTCCTCGGCGGAGCGCCCGGGGCTCCCGACCACCGCGGGCGCTGACGCGCCGGCCCGGAAAGGTTGCTCATGACCAGTGATCAGCGGAAGCGGCCCTGGCCGCGACTGACCCGCCGGCAGACGTTGACCGCCGCGGCGAGCGCCACCCTCGGCGCCGCCGCTCTCACCGTGCCGGGCCTGTCGGCCGCACAGAACACCCCGTCGGCGGGCCGCCGGGACGACCCGATCGTGGTCCACCTCCGCGACGCGGCCTCCGGGACCATGGACGTCTTCGTCGGTACGACCCGGATCGAGGTACGCGACCGCGCCCTGGCGGACCGGTTGCGGCGCGCTGCCCGACGCTGACCCGCCCGCCCGCGCCGCCGGTCGGCGCGACCTTCCCGGCGCAGGCTCTCGGCGCCGGTGATCCCGCTCGACTTCCGCTCCCAGACGTAAAGGTGTGGTCCGCCATGTCCTCCCACCGCGAAGCGCCGGAGATAGCCAAGGATCCGGTCGCCGACAGCTCCGACCTGTACGCGTTCGTCAGTCCCGATCACCCGGACGCGGTCACGTTGATCGCCAACTACGTGCCGCTGCAGCTCCCCTCCGGCGGTCCGAACTTCTTCGAGTTCGGTGACGACGTGCGGTACGAGATTCATATCGACAACGATGGCGACGGCTATCCCGACGTGACCTACCGGTTCGAATTCACCACCGAGATCACGAATCCGAACAGTTTTCTCTACAACACCGGGCCGATCGAGTCGTTGGACAGCAAGAACTGGAACCGGCGGCAGTTCTACCGGCTGACCCGGGTGGCCGACGGCAAGGAGCACGTGCTCGCGCACAAGCTGCCCTGCCCGCCGTGCAACGTCGGCCCGCTCTCCACGCCGAAGTACCACGACCTGGTCCGACAGGCCACGTACCGCCTCTCGACCGGGGAGAAGGTCTTCGCCGGGCAGCGGGCGGACGGCTTCTTCGTCGACCTGGGCGCGATCTTCGACCTCGGTACGCTGCGGCCGTTCCAGCAACTGCACGTGGCCGGCAAGAAGATCTTCAAGGCCGAGGGGGAGCCGGTCAACGCGCTGGACCGGCTGAACGTGCACAGCATCGCCGTGCAGGTGCCGCTGAGCCGGGTCCGCCGCAAGGCCGCCCGGTACGGCTCCGCCGACCGGGCCTCGACGATCGGGGTGTGGACGTCGGCCTCGCGTCAGCAGGTGCGGGTGCTCGGCGACCGGGCCGCCGCGGACACCGCCGCCGGTCCCTTCACCCAGGTCTCCCGGCTCGGCAATCCACTGTTCAACGAGGTCATCGTGCCGATGTCCAAGAAGGACCTGTGGAATACGCTGCCGCCCGCGGAGGACAAGCGGTTCGCCCGGTTCGTCGAGCAGCCGGAGCTGGCTGCCCTGCTGCCCGTGCTCTATCCGGGACTCTTCCCCAACCTGGACGCGCTGAACAAGTCGAAGAAGCCGCGGGCGGACCTGGTGGCGATCCTGCTGACCGGCGTCCCGCCCGGCCTGATCGACGGCTTCACCAACGCGACCGGTGACGTCCAGGCTGACATGCTGCGGCTGAACACAGCGATCAAGCCGAACCGCAAGCCGGACCGGTTCGGCGTGCTCGGCGGCGACCTGGCCGGGTTCCCGAACGGTCGCCGGGTCGGCGACGACGTGGTGAGCATCGCGCTGCGGGCGATCGCCGGGCTCACCGTGCCGCTGGTGGACAAGGCGTTCAAGCCGGACGCCGCGGCGGCGGCGGTCACCCCCGGGTTGAGTGCCGCCGACGTGACGGCGCCGTTCCTGGGCGACTTCCCGTTCCTCGGCACCCCGTACGACGGGTTCAACAACCCGCCCGCGGCCAAGGCCTGAGGAGCGGGCCGTGCACGAGCACCACCACACCTACGGTCCGACGGGCAGCGGCAGCGTCGTGCTGAACCTCGGCGGCAACTCCGGCGCGCTGATCATCTACGCCGGACGCGAGCTGCACGGCCGGGAGATCGAGATCAGCCGGGACGACGAGGAGCGGCGTACGCATTCGGCGGTGCGGGAGCGCCAGGTCCGCGACGGGCCGTTCCACACTGCCGTCTACCCCGATCTGGAGGCGGGCCTCTATACCGTCTGGTGGGACGATCGGACGCCGGCCGGCGCGATCTCCGTCACCGGCGGGGCGATCGCCGAATTCGTCTGGCCCAGCAGCCACCTGCCGCCGGGGGCAGGCTGACCCCTCGACCCGGTCCGGCCGCCGCGCCCCGTCCCGTCATGTTGACGGGGCGCTGTCGGCGTACTCCGGCTCGACGGGCGGTCGGGGCGGACTCGGGTTAACCTGTGCCCCACCACGATGCTGATCTTGGACGCTGCCGCGATCGCCTTCCGGGTACGGCCCGCCGGAGCCTCCACCGAGGGTCTCCGGCGGTGTCGTCTCCGGGCGCGCCACGGCAGAAAAGCCGGGCAACTCGCCGGAGAGGGCGTTACCCGTCCGGGGTCTGAATCGATAGGGCAGGTTGCGAGGCTCGGGCGGCTCGGTCGGTCGTCCGGAACGTGTCGGGAGAACGACTCCATTATCAAGTTCGGCTTGACGGCGCACGCATTACACGCGTGTAATTTGAATGGGGTTGTTCGCGCGGAACGCATCAAAATGTGACCGGACGGACAAGCACGCCTTTCGCGTGGGGGGTTGCAGCGGCGATGACGCCGGTGCGCGACAAGGAGGCATCTGATGGACGGCCAGCTCGAGGTGGCCGACCTGCTCGGAAACGCGCCGGAGTGGCAGGAGCGGGCGCTCTGCTCGCAGACCGACCCGGAGGCGTTCTTTCCCGAGAAGGGCGGCTCGACCCGCGAGGCGAAGCGCATCTGCTCGCGGTGTGAAGTCAAGACGGAGTGCCTCGAATACGCTCTCGGCCACGACGAGCGGTTCGGGATCTGGGGTGGGCTCTCCGAGCGGGAGCGGCGCAAGCTCAAGCGGCGGGTCGCCGCCTGAGACGGTGCCGGGTCGGGGCGGTGGGGGCCGCCCGGGCTCGGGACGACGACTCGACCGGCGGGGGCCGGCCGGGTGTCGACGGCGGGCCGTCGGTGACGCGACGGGGTCGCGTCAGCCGGCTGCCCCGGCGGGGTGGCGTCTCAGGCCAGCTCGTCGGGGTCGACCCCGAGCAGGTTCGCCACCTGCTCGATGATCACGTCGTGCACGAGGTCGGCGAGGTCCTCGCGGTCCATCGCGCGGAACTCCAGCGGCCGCCGGTACAGCACGATCCGCGGCGGCACCTCCTGCCGGCCGGGGCGGCCCGGCAGGAGTCGGGCGAGCGGCACCTCGCCGTCCTCCAGCACGTCGGAGTCGTAGACGTTCAGATCCGGCGGGACGTCCTCGACCGCGAACTCGACGCCGGCCAGCTCCTTGGCGAAGCGGCGTTCCAGCGTTTCCACCGTGTCCAGCACCAGGTCGTCGAAGACCTCCGCCTTGGTCCGCGCCAGCGGCACGGTGGCCGGGACCAGCCGCCCGCGCAGCCCACGACCATGGCGGTCGCGGTGGGTGCGCCGGCCGGAGCCGGGGCGGCGGTGTTCCGGGCTCGTCATGAGAATGAGGGTAGCCCCCACCGCCGGCCCGCCCACCGGTGCGTTGCTGGCGCGGCGTGCCGGTGATCCGATCGGACGAATTGTGATCACCGTGACGGGCGTGTCGCAGCGCGAAGCGGTGCGCCGGACCCGGTAATGGAGATACCCTGCCGCCGTGAGGTCACCACGGCGCTGCTCCCGTAACGGCTGCCCCCGGCAAGCGGTCGCCACATTGACCTATGTCTACAACGAGTCGACAGCCGTGGTGGGTCCGCTGGCGGCCTTCGCCGAGCCGCACACGTACGACCTCTGTGAGCCGCATGCGCGTAACCTGACCGCCCCGCGTGGCTGGGACGTGGTCCGGCACGAGGGCGAGTTCGAGCCGCCGCCGCCCACCACCGACGACCTGGTCGCGTTGGCCGAGGCCGTCCGCGAGGCCGCCCGCCCGGCGCCTCCCCGTCCTCCCGAGGGCGACCACGACCTGCGCCAGAACCCGCCGACCGGCCGCCGCGGCCACCTCCGCGTCATCCCCCCGACCCACTGACCCCCGCCCCTCGCCCCGTTCGGGGTTGATCAGGGGGCCGGGCGGGGTGGGTCAGTGGCCGAGGAGGCGGGAGAACGCGGCGGCGCGGCGGGACGGGCGATTGCTGCGGAGTTCGGCCTCGTCGGCGGAGAACATCAACCTGAGGCCGGCGTTGACCGCCAGCCAGCGCAGGGGCTCCGGCTCCCACCGGGGGGAGCGGTGGTTGACCCAGGGCAGCGCGGTCAGCTCGCTCTCCGCGCCCCGGATCAGGTCGGCGAGAGTACGCCCGGCGAGGTTGCTGGTGCCGACGCCGTCGCCGACGTACCCGCCGGCCCAGCCCAGCCCGGACGCGCGGTCCAGGCCGACGGAGGCGGCCCAGTCCCGGGCCACGCCGAGCGGCCCGCCCCAGCTGTGCGTCACCGGCACGTCCGGCCCGAGCACCGGGAAGAGCTCGCCGAGCACCCGGCGCAGCGCGGCGAAGACCCGCGGCTCGCGGTCGTAACCGGGGGCGGTCCGGGAACCGAAGTGGTACGGGGCGCCCCGCCCGCCGAACGCGAGCCGGCCATCGGCGGTGCGCTGGCCGTAGATGATGACGTGCCGGTAGTCGGAGAACGTCTCCCGCTCCGCGAGCCCGATCCGGGCCCAGGTCTCCTCGGGCAGCGGCTCGGTCGCCACCATCAGCGAGTAGACCGGGGCGACCGCGCGTCGCTGCCCCGGCAGGGTGGAGGTGAACCCCTCGGTGGCCCGGACCACCACCGGCGCCCGTACCACCCCGGCCGGGGTCACGGCGGCGCCGGACCGCACGGCCGTCACCGGCGTCCGTTCGAAGATGGTCACGCCGCGGCGTTCGACCGCCCGGGCCAGCCCGCGGACCAGCCGGGCGGGATGCACCGCGGCGCAGTGCGGGGTGTACGTCCCCCCGCGTACCCCGTCGGCGGCGCAGCGGGCGGTGGCCTCGGCGGCGTCGAGGAGCACCAGGTCCTCGTCGGACAGGCCGTACTCCCGAGCCTCCTCGACGGCGGCCCGGGCCCGGCCGAGCTGGGCCTCGGTGCGGGCCAGCACCACCGTCCCGCCGGGCTGCCAGTCGCAGTCGATGCCCTCGGCGGCGACCACCCGGCCGACCTCGCGGACGGTCTCCTGCATGGCCCGCTGCATGGCGAGCGCCCGGTCCCGGCCGTGCCGGCGGGCCAGCGCGGGCAGTGAGGTCGGGAAGAGCGCGGAGCACCAGCCGCCGTTGCGTCCGGAGGCGCCGTACCCGGCGATCTCCTTCTCCAGCACGGTGATCCGCAGCGTCGGGTCGGCCTCCGCCAGGTAGTACGCCGTCCACAGCCCGGTGTAGCCGGCCCCGACGATCACCACGTCCGCGTCGGCGTCGCCGGGCAGCGCGGGGCGCGGGCTCAGTGGCTCGTCCACGTTGGACAGCCAGTACGACAGTTCCTGGTAACGCATCACCACTCCGGTGGGGGCTGGTCGACGCGCAGCCGCGGATCGGGCTGCGGAATGCCGTACGCCTCGACGACCGGCACCACGCCGGCCCAGACCGGCTGGTCGAGGTCGTCCTCGGGGTCGTCGGGCGGGCCGGCGCTGACCTTCACCGAGCACTCGTCCAACGGCAGCGCGAGCACCAGCGTGGCGGCCAGCTCCTTCGCCGACGGCGGCCGGATCACCGCCCAGCGGCCGGGCAGCAGGTGCTCGGAGAGGCGTTCCAGGGCGGCCAGCTTCGCGTCCCCGTCCAGCGCGGTCAGCTCGCCGAGCACCATCGCGCAGCGGTAGTTCATCGAGGACTCGAAGGCGCTGCGGGCCAGCACCAGGCCGTCGAGCAGGGTGACGGTCAGGCAGGCCGGGGCGCCGGCGGCGAGGTGCCGGAAGAGGCGGCTGCCGGTGGAGCCGTGCACCAGCACCCGGTCGCCGTCGCGGGCGTACGCCACCGGCAGCGCGTACGGCTGGCCGCCGTGGGCGATGGCCAGGTGCCCGACCCGGCCGGCGTCGAGGACGGCGTACAACGTCGCCCGATCGGGCACGGCCAGGTCGGGCAGCCGGCGTACCCGGGTCCGATCGGTCCCGCCGACGGCGCGGGGCCGGTCCCCGGTGTCCCGGGAGCCGGCCCCGCCCGAGCCTGGTCCGCCGCTCAGAGCCGGGCCCATGCCTCGGTCAGCACGGCGCGCAGGATCTGCTCGATCTCGTCGAACTGCTGCTGCTCGGCGATCAGTGGCGGGGCGAGCTGCACCACCGGGTCGCCCCGGTCGTCGGCCCGGCAGTAGAGGCCGGCCTCGAACAGCGCGCTGGAGAGGTAGCCGCGCAGCAGCCGCTCGGACTCCGCGTCGTCGAAGGTCTCCTTGGTCGCCTTGTCCTTGACCAGTTCGATGCCGTAGAAGAAGCCGTCGCCCCGGACGTCGCCGACGATCGGCAGGTCGTTCAGCTTCTCCAGGGTGGACCGGAAGGCGCCCTCGTTGGCCCGGACGTGCCCGACCAGGTCCTCGCGGGCGAAGACTTCCAGGTTGGCCAGGGCCACCGCGCAGGAGACCGGGTGGCCGCCGAAGGTCACCCCGTGGGCGAACATGCCGGTCTCGGTGAGGAACGGCTCCATCAGCCGCTCGCTGGCGATCATCGCGCCGAGCGGGGCATAGCCGGAGGTGATGCCCTTGGCGGTGGTGATGATGTCCGGCTGGTAGCCGTACCGGACGCAGCCGAAGTACTCGCCGAGCCGGCCCCAGGAGCAGATGACCTCGTCGGAGACGAGCAGCACGTCGTACGCGTCGCAGATCTCGCGGACCCGCTCGAAGTAGCCCGGCGGCGGCGGGAAGCAGCCGCCGGAGTTCTGCACCGGCTCCAGGAAGACCGCCGCGACGGTGTCCGGCCCCTCCCGCTCGATGGCGCGGCCGATCTCCTCGGCGGCCCAGCGGCCGAACGCCTCGGGCGAGTCGCCGTGCTCGGGGGCGCGGTAGAAGTTGGTGTTCGGCACCTTGATGGCGCCGGGCACCAGTGGCTCGAAGTCGCTCTTGATGCCGGGCAGGCCGGTGATCGACAGCGCGCCCATCGAGGTGCCGTGGTACGCGATGTAGCGGCTGACCACCTTGTACTTGTTCGGCTGGCCGGTGCGCTTGAAGTAGGCCCGGGCCAGCTTCCACGCTGCCTCGACGGCCTCCGAGCCGCCGGTGGTGAAGAAGACCCGGTTCAGGTCGCCGGGGGCGAGCGAGGCGACCTTCTCGGCCAGCTCGATGGCCTTCGGGTGGGCGTACGACCAGAGCGGGAAGTAGGCCAGCTCGCCGGCCTGCTTGGCGGCCGCCTCGGCCAGCTCGGTACGGCCGTGGCCGGCGTTGACGACGAAGAGCCCGGCGAGTCCGTCCAGGTAGCGGCGGCCCCGCGAGTCCCAGACGTACGTGCCCTCGCCGCGCACGATGGTCGGCACCTCTCCGTCGGCGTAGCTGGCCATCCGGGTGAAGTGCATCCAGAGGTGGTCGGTGGCGTTGGCCATGTCAGCCCCATCGGGTCTCGGGCCGGTCAGGGGTGACACCGGCCGCTCTGCCCACGGTTATCGCACAGTCGATGCTGATAACGCAAGTCCTAAGGGCTCCACGCAACGGATTCAGCGAGCGCTGTTATCCAGTGCAACGGATTTCGTATCAGGCCGTACCCCAGGTGTAGGTCTGCTTGCGGAGCTTGAGGTAGACGAACGCCTCGGTCGCCAGCACACCCTCGACGGCGCGCAGCTTCTGCAGGATCTCCAGCAGGTGGGCGTCGTTGCGGCAGACCACCTCGGCCAGCAGGTCGAACGAGCCGGCCGTGATCACCACGTAGTCGAGCTCCTCGAACGCGGCGAGCCGGTCGGCCACGGCCTCCAGGTCGCCGTCGGTGCGCAGCCCGATCATCGCCTGCCGGGGGAAGCCGAGCTGGAGCGGATCGGTCACCGCGACGATCTGCATGACTCCGGCGTCGAGCAGTCGCTGCACCCGCTGGCGGACCGCCGCCTCGGAGAGGCCGACCGCCTTGCCGATGGTCGCGTACGGCCTGCGACCGTCCTCCTGGAGCTGCTCGATGATCTGTTTGGCCACATCGTCCAGCAGAGTGTGGCTGGCGCCCTCACGCACGGTGACACGACGTGCGCCGTTTCCAGTCTCCAGGTGCCGGTTGTTCATCGCCGCTCCCCATGTCCGTTTCATTGGGGCTGAGAGTAGTGCCCCGCCGCAGTCTGGCGTATTTCGTCGCGCATCGCTATTCCCGCAACGGAATCCCTTGTAAGGCAGGTCACTCCATGTCAGGATCAGTCGTCCATCGCCACTGACCTCCCGCCGGCGTGCCACCCCCGTCCCGCCGCCGACGATGACCCCCTAGGAGTCGTCACATGCGTAGTCCCCTCCGGCCCCTCACCCGGCGTGGTCTGCTCACCGGCACCCTCGGCTCGGCAGCGCTGCTGGCCACCGCCGGCGCGCTGACCGGTTGCGGCACCAAGGGCGCCCAGCAGACCGAGGCCGGCTGCAAGAGCGATGACCTCTCCGCCACGGAGAAGAAGCTGGCCTTCGCGAACTGGCCGCAGTACATGGACGTCGACGAGAAGGAAGCGTCGAAGCGCCCCACGCTCGACGCCTTCATCGCCAAGTCCGGCATCCAGGTGACCTACACCGAGGACGTCAACGACAACAACGAGTTCTTCGGCAAGGTGCAGAACCAGCTCGCCGGCTGTCAGACCACCGGGCGGGACATCATGGTCCTCACCGACTGGATGGCGGCCCGGATGATCCGGCTCGGCTGGATCCAGAAGCTGGACAAGGCGAAGATCCCGAACGTCGAGGCCAACCTGCTGCCGTCGCTGCGCAGCCGGTCCTTCGACCCCGACGGCCAGCTCGCCGTCCCGTGGCAGTCCGGCCTCGCCGGTCTCGCCTACAACGCCAAGGTGGCCAAGGAGATCCGCACCGTCGACGAGCTGCTCACCCGCCCCGACCTCAAGGGCAAGGTGACCGCGCTGTCCGAGATGCGGGACACGATGGGCCTGCTTCTGCAGTCCAACGGTCACGACCCGGCGAAGTTCACCGCCGCGCAGTTCGACGACGCGCTGAACAAGCTCAAGAAGGCCGTGGACTCCAAGCAGATCCGGAAGTTCACCGGCAACGACTACGCCCCGGACCTGGCCAAGGGCGACATCGCCGCCTGCATCGGCTGGTCCGGCGACGTGGTCCAGCTCGGCTTCGAGGACGAGAAGATCAAGTTTGTGGTGCCCGACTCCGGCGTGATGCTCTGGTCGGACAACATGCTCGTGCCGAACAAGGCCACCCACAAGGCCAACGCCGAAGAGCTGATGAACTACTACTACGACCCGGCGGTGGCCGCGAAGCTGGCCGCGTACGTCAACTACATCTGCCCGGTCAAGGGTGCGCAGGCCGAGATGGAGAAGATCGACCCGGACCTGGCCGCCAACCCGCTGATCTTCCCGGACGAGGCGATGCTGTCGAAGTCCAAGGTCTTCATGGCCCTGGACGAGAAGCAGGAGAAGGAGTACGAGGCCAAGTTCCAGCAGGTAATCGGGGCGTGAGGACGATGGGACACGAGACACCGGCCGGCGACGTTCGGCTGGCCAACCTGACCAAGCGGTTCGGCATCTTCACCGCGGTCGACGACCTCAGCCTGACCATCCCGCAGGGCTCGTTCTTCGCCCTGCTCGGCGCGTCCGGCTGCGGCAAGACCACCACCCTGCGAATGATCGCCGGGCTGGAGGAGCCGACCAGCGGGCAGGTGCTGCTCGGGGACCGGGACATCGCCCGGCTGCGGCCGTACAAGCGACCGGTGAACACCGTGTTCCAGAGCTACGCCCTCTTCCCGCACCTGGACATCAACGAGAACGTGGCCTTCGGGCTGCGCCGGCGGGGCATCCGCAAGGTCGCCGACCAGGTCGACCGGATGCTCGCGCTGGTGCAGCTCGAAGGGTACGGCCGCCGCCGGCCCGCCCAGCTCTCCGGCGGGCAGCAGCAGCGGGTCGCGCTGGCCCGCGCCCTGATCAACCACCCGCAGGTGCTGCTGCTGGACGAGCCCCTCGGCGCGCTCGACCTCAAGCTGCGCCGGCAGATGCAGATCGAGCTGAAGCGGATCCAGACCGAGGTCGGCATCACCTTCGTGCACGTCACCCACGACCAGGAGGAGGCCATGACCATGGCCGACACCGTCGCGGTGATGAACGCCGGGAAGATCGAGCAGCTCGGCGCCCCCGCCGACCTCTACGAGTTCCCGGCCACCGCCTTCGTGGCGAACTTCCTCGGCCAGTCCAACCTGCTCGCCGGCGAGGCCGGCGGCACCGGCGGGGACGACGTGCTGGTCTCGGCGCACGGCGGGCGCTACGCGGTGCCCGCCGCCCGGGCCCGCCTCGACCGGGGACCGGTCTTCCTCGGGGTACGCCCCGAGAAGCTGCACCTGGTCGGGAACGCCACCGAGGTGCCGGTCGGCCACCAGCACGTCGGCGGCGTGGTCACGGACGCCTCCTACGTCGGGGTGAGCACCCAGTACCTGGTCCGGACCGCCTGGGGCAGCGAGCTGTCCGCGTTCTCCGCGAACAGCGGCCTCGGCGGCCAGCTCCCGGTCGGCGCCCCGGTGGTGGCGCACTGGGACCCGCGGCACGCCTTCCTGCTCCCCCGCGAGCCGGGCGAGGACGACCGCACCACCCCGCTCCTCGACGAGCCGCCGGTGGGTGTGCTGTCATGACCGCCCTCGCACACGTACCCACCCCGTCGGGGCAGGCGGCGCCACCGCCGACGCCCCGGCGCGGGCGGTACCGGCTGCTGCCGTACCTGCTGCTGCTGCCGGGCGCGGCCTGGCTGTTGATCTTCTTCGCCCTGCCGCTGCTCCAGCTCGCCGCGGCCAGCCTCTACGACCCCAGCGGCTCGCTCTCCACCGGGTATGCGCTGACCTGGGCGTTCGGCAACTACCCCGAGGCGTTG
Organism: Micromonospora sp. RTP1Z1; assembly: GCF_033804685.1. Taxonomy (NCBI): domain Bacteria; kingdom Bacillati; phylum Actinomycetota; class Actinomycetes; order Micromonosporales; family Micromonosporaceae; genus Micromonospora; species Micromonospora sp. RTP1Z1. The sequence continues at coordinate 5,082 of NZ_JAPFQV010000060.1, read as the reverse complement.
CAGGCGTACTGGCCGCATTTCGTCCGGTCGTTCGCCTACTCGGCGATCGCGCTGGCGCTGGCCCTGCTGATGGGCTACCCGCTGGCGTACGGGATCGCGCAGAAGGCCGGCCGCTGGAAGAACCTGCTGCTGGTGTGCGTGGTCGCGCCGATGTTCACCAGCTTCCTGGTCCGCACCCTGGCCTGGAAGACCATCCTGTCGGACAACGGAGCGCTGGTCGGCCTGCTCCGGGACGTGCACCTGCTCGCGCCGGACGGGCGGCTGCTGGCCACCCCGGTCGCGGTGGTGCTCGGCCTGACGTACAACTTCCTGCCCTTCCTGGTGCTGCCGCTGTACGCGAGCCTCGAGCGGCTGGACTACCGGCTGCTGGAGGCGGCGAGCGACCTGTACGCCAGCCCGCTGCGGGCGTTCCAGAAGGTCACCCTGCCGCTGTCGATGCCCGGACTGATCGCCGGCACGCTGCTCTTCTTCATCCCGGCGACCGGTGACTACATCAACGCCGAGCTGCTCGGCACCCCGAACGAGTACATGATCGGCAACGTCATCGACTCGGCGTTCCTGGTCCGGCTGGACTACCCGCAGGGCGCGGCGCTGTCGTTCCTGCTGATGGCGGCGATCCTCGCGGTGGTCTTCGTCTACCTGCGCAGGGCCGGCACGGAGGAGGTGCTGTGAGACTGTCCCGTTGGTTGGCTGACCGCTGGGTGATGGGCGTGGCCCTGCTGGTCCTCGGCTACCTGTCGCTGCCCATCGCCGTGGTGGCCGGCCTGTCGTTCAACCGCCCGTCCAGCCGGCTGTCGTACGACTTCAACGAGTTCACCCTGGACAACTGGACGCACCCCTGCGCCACCTCCGACATGTGCGACTCGGTGCTGCGCAGCGTGCAGATCGGGTTCATCGCCACCGTGGTCTCCACGGTGCTCGGCACGCTGATGGCGTTCGCGCTGGTCCGGCACCGGTTCAAGGGACGCTCCGGGATCAACGTGCTGATCTTCCTGCCGATGGCCACCCCCGAACTGGTGATGGGCACCTCGCTGCTCGCCCTCTTCGTCTCCGCCGGAGTCCCGCAGGGCTTCTGGACCATCGTCATCGCGCACGTGATGTTCTGCGTGTCGTTCGTGGTGGTGACCGTGAAGGCGCGGCTGGCCGGCATGGACAGCCGGCTGGAGGAGGCCGCCATGGACCTCTACGCCAGCGAGTGGCAGACCTTCCGGCGGATCACCCTGCCGCTGGTGCTCCCCGGCATCGTGGCGGCCGCGCTGCTCGCCTTCTCGCTCAGCTTCGACGACTTCATCATCACGAACTTCAACGCCGGCACCACCGTCACCTTCCCGATGTACGTCTGGGGGGCCGCGCAGCGCGGCATCCCGCCGCAGGTGAACGTCATCGGCACGGCGATGTTCGTGATCGCGCTGCTGCTGGTCGGGCTCGGCTCGCTGCGCGGCCGGCGGGCGAAGCGCCTGTCATGAAACTCCCGCATACCGGCCGGGCGCTCGCCGACGCGGCGCCCGTGCCGTACTGGCTCGACCGCCCGGAACGTCCCGACCCGCTGCCGCCGCTGACCGGTACGGCCAGCGCCGACCTGCTGGTGGTCGGCGGCGGGTACGCCGGGCTCTGGACCGCCCTGCTCGCCAAGCAGGCCGACCCCGACCGGGACGTGCTCCTGGTCGACGCGGGGACCTGCGGCTGGGCGGCGTCCGGACGCAACGGTGGGTTCTGCGCGGCCTCGCTCACCCACGGGCTGGCCAACGGCGTCGACCGCTTCCCCGGCGAGATCGACGAGCTGGAACGGCTCGGCCGGGAGAACCTGGACGCCATCGCCGCCACCGTCGACGAACACCGGATCGACTGCGACTTCGAACGCACCGGGGAACTGGCGGTGGCCGTCGAGCCGTACCAGCTCGCCGGGCTCACCGAGGATGCCGAGCTGGCCCGCCGGTACGGCCACGACGTCCGCCTGCTCGACCGCGACGAGGTCCGCGCCGAGGTGGACTCGCCGACGTACCTCGGTGGGATGTGGGACCGGAACCGGGTGGCCATGCTCGACCCGGCGAAGCTGGCCTGGGGGCTGCGCCGGGCCTGTCTGGACCTCGGCGTGCGGATCCACGAGCACACCCGGGTCACCGGCCTGCGCCGCGACGGCGCGGCGCTGCGGCTCGCCACGGCCGGCGGCGCGGACGCCGCCCCCGGCAGCGTCCGCGCCCGGCAGGTCGCGCTCGCCACCAACGCCTTCCCGCCGCTGCTGCGCCGGCTGCGGGCCCGGCTGGTCCCGGTGTACGACTACGCGCTGATGACCGAGCCGCTGACGTCCGGGCAACGGGACGCCATCGGCTGGCGCAACCGGCAGGGGCTAGCCGACACCGGCAACCAGTTCCACTACTACCGGATCACCGCCGACGGCCGGATCCTCTTCGGCGGGTACGACGCGGTCTACCACTACGGCAACCGGATCGCGCCCGAGCTGGAACAACGAATGGCCACCTTCACCGCCCTCGCCGAGCATTTCCGCACCACGTTCCCGCAGCTGGCGGACCTCCGCTTCAGCCACCGCTGGGGCGGGGTCATCGACACCTGCACCCGGTTCTGCCCCTTCTTCGGCACCGCCTACGACGGGCGGTTGGCGTACACCGCCGGGTTCACCGGGCTCGGCGTCGGGGCGACCCGGTTCGGCGCCCGGGTGATGCTCGACCTGCTCGGCGGGGAGGAGACCCCGCTGACCCGGCTCGAGCTGGTGCGCAGCAAACCACTGCCGTTCCCGCCGGAACCGTTCCGCGCCACCGGCATCAATCTCACCCGCTGGTCCCTCGCCCGCGCGGACGCACGCGAGGGCCGGCGCAATCTCTGGCTCCGTACGCTCGATCATCTTGGTTTGGGGTTTGATTCCTGATGCGCATCCTGCTCGTCGGCGCCGGCGGTGTCGGCTCCGCCGCCGTCGCCATCGCCGCCCGCCGCTCCTTCTTCGAGGCCATGGTGGTCGCCGACTACGACCTCGGCCGCGCCTCCCGGGCGATCGCCGACCACGACGGCCGTTTCGTCGCCGCCCAGGTCGACGCGTCGTCGGCGGAGGCGGTCGCGGCGCTCTGCCGGGAGCACCGGATCACCCACGTGTTCAACGCGGTCGACCCGCGCTTCGTCATGCCGATCTTCGACGGCGCGTTCGCCGCCGGGGCCGACTACCTGGACATGGCGATGTCCCTGTCCCACCCGCACCCGTCCCGGCCCCACGCGGAGACCGGCGTGAAGCTCGGCGACGAGCAGTTCGCGCAATCCGACGAGTGGTCGGCGGCGGGACGGCTGGCGCTCTGCGGCATCGGCATCGAGCCCGGCCTGTCCGACATCTTCGCCCGCTACGCCGCCAACGAGCTGTTCAGCGAGATCGACGAGATCGGGGTCCGCGACGGCGCCAACCTCACCGTCGACGGGTACGACTTCGCGCCGTCGTTCTCCATCTGGACCACCATCGAGGAATGCCTCAACCCGCCGGTGATCTGGGAGGCCGACCGGGGCTGGTACACCACCCCACCGTTCAGCGAGCCGGAGGTCTTCGACTTCCCCGAGGGGATCGGCCCCGTCGAGTGCGTCAACGTGGAGCACGAGGAGGTGCTGCTGATCCCGCGCTGGGTGAAGGCGAAGCGGGTCACCTTCAAGTACGGCCTCGGCGACGAGTTCATCGAGGTGCTGAAGACCCTGCACAAGCTGGGCCTCGACTCGACCGCTCCGGTCAGCGTGCGCGGCGCTTCGGTGTCGCCGCGCGACGTGGTGGCCGCCTGCCTGCCCGACCCCGCCACCCTCGGCGACCGGATGCGCGGCAAGACCTGCGCCGGGACGTACGTCACCGGCACCGGGGTCGACGGCCAGCCCCGGAAGGTCTACCTCTACCACGTCGTCGACAACGAGTGGTCGATGAAGGAGTACGGCCACCAGGCGGTGGTCTGGCAGACCGCCGTCAACCCGGTCGTCGCCCTGGAGCTGCTCGCCACCGGCGCCTGGTCCGGCGCCGGGGTGCTCGGCCCGGAGGCGCTGCCGCCGGTGCCGTTCCTGGAGCTGCTGACCGGCTACGGCTCACCGTGGGGGATGGAGGAGCGGTGACCCGCTACGGCCCCATGTTCGGCCCCGACATCACCTTCCTCGGCGTGCCGCCGTGCACTCTTTCCGAGCCCGTCACCTATGTGGACGCTGACGTCGTCATCGTCGGCGCGCCCTTCGACGGCGGCACCTCGCACCGGCCGGGCACCCGGTTCGGCCCGTCGGCCATCCGCCAGGCCTGCTACCTGCCGCACGACGGCTCTCGTCCGTCCCTCGCGCTCCGCGTCGACGCCCTGCGGGACCTGCGGGTGTACGACGCCGGTGACGTCGAGATGTTCTCCGGCGACATCGAGCGGTCGCTGGCGTCCCTGGAAGAGGCGGTCTTTGCGGTGGCCCGGGCCGGTGCCATCCCGGTCGTGCTCGGCGGCGACCATTCCATCGCCCTGCCCGACGCCACCGGGGTGGCCCGGCAGCACGGGCTCGGCCGGGTGTCGCTGGTGCACTTTGACGCGCACGCCGACACCGGGGACATCGAGTTCGGCTCCCTGCACGGGCACGGCCAGCCGATGCGCCGGCTCATCGAATCCGGCGCCGTACGCGGCGACCGGTTCCTCCAGATCGGCCTCCGCGGCTACTGGCCGGGCCCGGAGACGCTGTCGTGGATGGCGGAGCAGCGGATGCGGTCGTACGAGATGACCGAGGTGGTCGCCCGCGGGCTGGACACCTGTCTCTCCGAGGCCTTCGAGATCGCCACGGAGGAGTGTGAGGGCGTGTTCCTCTCCGTCGACGTGGACGTGGTCGACCCCGGCATGGCCCCCGGCACCGGCACCCCCGAACCCGGCGGCCTCACCTCCCGCCAGCTCCTCGACGCGGTCCGCCGGGTCTGCTACGAGCTGCCGGTGGTGGGCGTCGACGTGGTCGAGGTGGCCCCGCCGTACGACCACGCCGACATCACCGCCTTCCTCGGCAACCGAGTGGTCCTGGAGGCCCTCTCGGCGATCGCCCGCCGCCGCCGCGACGCCACCACCACCGGCACCCCCTGGAACCCCACCCAACCCC